>JACQUT010000377.1 GCA_016267585.1 Cyanobacteria bacterium NC_groundwater_1444_Ag_S-0.65um_54_12 | reverse complement strand
CAAGGCTTGTCCCTCATCGGCTACCGGATAGGCCCCATCATGATAGCGAGCGATCACTTCTTGCACTGCTTCTCGGACCAGCGCATCGGCACGCAAAGGGTGAACATCCAATCGCATGACATCACCCACCGGGACCCGACGCAAAGCGAACAACAGGCGCGCTTGCTGGTAGCTCGCTTCGGCTGCGTTAAATAGCAGTAGAGCTAGTAAGCTGAGCCAGATCAAGCCTAACCAGTCGCCAAATAGCAAGGCCCGGCTAATTCCCCACAGACCCAACAAAACGGCCATCCCCTCGCCAAGCCAGCTAGCCTGGCGGGTAGCACTGAGGAATTGCCCGCGCCAGGCCCACAATAATGAACGCAATATGCGCCCGCCATCTAGCGGGAAACCAGGCAAGAGATTGAAGAGGCCCAGCAGCAAGTTTACTGCCGCCAGCCAGCTAGTAGCAATGCTACCTGGCAACCAACCCCAATATCCGGCAATAACACTGCTAGCGGCAAAAATACCCGCGATGCCGAAACTGCAAAGTGGACCGGCAATCGCTATCCAAAACTCGGCGGCGGCCGAGGGCATTTCTTGAATCGTCTCGCTGACTCCGCCAAAAACAAACAACACTATTCGGCGTACTCGCATGCCAAAATGCCTACTGACCAGCGAATGAGAAAGTTCATGAGCCACGATCGAGGCAAAGAACAAAATGGTACCTGCCAATGCCATGCCCCATACCGCCAGAGATACGCCAGGAGCCATGGCAGGAAAGATAGCCACTCCCAGGGACCAAAAGATCAAAATGGCTATGATAACCCACGAAGGAGCGATCACGATAGGTATTCCCAGAATACGACCGATAGTCCAGCCGGAAAGAGCTTCTCTTGGCATGACTACCATCTTGTCGCAGCCAAATATATTGTCATCAGCCATCTCGACTTATTTTGTCATTGCTACCCCTGGCAGGCAGCCCGATACAACTCCAGGGTCTCGCGCCCCATCCTTTCCCAAGAGAATGTAATGCTGGCAGCGCGAGCAGCTTCCCCCAGCCTTGCTCGCAAGCTCCTCTGCTGGGCTAACAAAGAAAGATTCGCGGCAAGGGCAGCAGGCTGGCCCGTCGGGAAAAAAAGCCCAGCATGGCCATTTTTAGCTATTTCTCGAAATTCCGGGATATCGGATAGTACCAGTGGCAAACCAGCTGACATAGCTTCCAACGCTGCCAGCGATAATCCCTCCCGCTGGCTTGCCGATACATAGATGTCTGCCGCGGCAAACCAGGAGGCGATAGCAGTTTGCCGTCCCCAAAAAATGACACGTTCTTCAATTTTCAGCTGCTTGGCCAGCGCCCGCAAATAGTGCTCAGCTGGCCCGTCGCCGATTATCCAGGCATGCACGCGGCAATCGGCCTTTACCATGGCTCGTAGCAAGATATCTAATCGTTTAGGACGAGCCAGTCTACCGACAGCTATTGCCACTACCAGATCATCGGATAGCTTCCGCGCGGCACGTGCCGCGCTCCGATTGCTGCTGGCCCCGGGCTCTAGGTCTATGCCATTCCATATCGTGACTAATCGCTTTACTCCGAACCGCGCTAACCGCTCTCGTTCGGTTTTTGAGACGGCTATCACGCGTTGACAAAAAGGATTCAGGAATAAACCTGCCTTGGCATAATCGATCTCGCTGTGATAGCAATGCGCGGTAAAGACCAGAGGGCCACGGTATCCCGTTAATCGTATTCCGCCACAGATTTCCTGAGCGGCATGTACGTGTACCAGATCCACGTTTTTTGCCACCGCTTGACTGCGGCGCATGGCAGACCAGAAAGAGCCGAGACTCAATGGTGGGAGACAAAGCAAATTTACCCCCAGCGTCTGGAAAGCGGCTGCCATTGGCCCACCCGGTGCTGCTACCGTTACCTGATGCCCCGCGCGCAGCAAGTAACGTGACAACAAAAAAGTATGTTTCTCGGTGCCATTTTCTTCCAGGTAGGGCAAGATGATCAAGAATCGCATTTTGCTTTTGCCCACGAAAAACGTTTTGCTATCCAGATATGAGTCATGCCCAGGAAGATCAGCCCGAACAAACCAGAGCCCGGGCTGCCACCGCCGGTCCAGATAAAGCTGTCCTTGGTGAAATCCCAGATCTTTAGCTGGCCGATAGTTGTTACATACCAGATCCATGAACTATGCAGACCTATTCCGAGCCAGAGCGTTCCGGTGCGCAAACGGCAATAAGCCAGTAAGCTGCCAGCACACCAGAGACATAGAAAGGATAGCAACAATTGACCCGGATCGATCGGGCGCAGCAGATGGGCCAGGGCAAAAAGCACCGCGCTCAGCATGCTGGCAGGCCAGCGCGGCAAATCTTGCAGCAACAAGCCTAATATGAACCCTCTGAATAGCAGTTCTTCGGTAAGAGCAAATAGCGTTCCAGTTGCCACTGCACCAAGCACCGGCCCGATTTGCCAGCTGGCGTCAGGGTTTGGCATGGCCATACCCATCCACTGTTCTAATAGCGAGAGTGCAGTCAAACCACCGAGCCCGCTAAGCCATCCCTCGATCCAGTGCCTGAATGCTAGCGGCCGTGCCGTCCGAATGATTGCGGCCAAGCTGCCACCAGCGCTTCGCCAGATCCCGCCAGCGATTACTACCAGCAAAGCGTATAGCCCCACTACATAAATATTGGCGACCAGCGAGGGAATCCGGTTCGGATGCCAGACGTCCGCCAGGTCGATACGAAAAATCCCTGCCAGCAACACTGCCCAGGCCAAGACGGCCAGAGCCAAATAAACAAGGAATTTTAACAGGCTAACGCTGCCGCGATAACTGCTGGTTGACCGGTCAGCCACGCTCGATCTCGGGACGGTAAGCCAAGGTTCTTCGTAACAAGCCAAGGTAGAAAGCACGCTCTGGCCTGGGACGGCGCAATGTCAGACCTAGCAATTCAACGACAGAATGGCAGCGCGCATAAGCCTTGCCCCACCTGCCATAATGCTTGGCAAAAAAATACTGTCTACCTAGATGCAGGCTCTCGGCAGCCAGCTTCGGTAGCTGGCGACGCGTGACCGCTCCGCGGTGGATTACTTCAGCAGCTGGCTCTAAAGCCACCCGCCAGCCGGCACGCCGGGCCCGCAAGCACCAGTCGCAGTCCTCTCCGGTGTAGAAGAAATTCTCATCCAGGCTGCCAATAGTTTCGAGACAGGTGCGGCGCACGACCAGTGCGGCAGCGCTAGCCCAGCGCAAATCGCAAGATCGTTCCGGGCTGCTGTAAGTCCAAGGGAAGTGCCGGGGAACGCAGGAAGGCTGCGGTGAACCATCAAGGTTAAAGAGACGCGCTGCCAGTAAGCCAATGGAGGGCTCTGTCTCCAGTCTGGCATGCAGAGCGGCCAGCGCTCCGGCCTGTAAAGTAGCATCACTGTTGAGCAACAAGACATACGGGGCGCTCGCCGACGCCAGCCCACGGTTCACGCCAGCGGCAAAGCCCAGATTTTTGTTTACCGCTATCACCAGGGTCGCTGGAAAATGCTCGCGCACCATTGGTACGGAGTCATCAATTGAACCGTTATCAACTACTATGGCCCGCCAAGTCGGACCGGTTTGCTGATCGAGCGACCGCAAGCATTCGTGTAGCAACTGACAGGTATTGTAAGAGACTATTACGATTTCGAAGCAAGACATCTCGCTTCACTCCGCCCAAATAGGCGACTTCTTGCCAGAGGCCACTATCACCTCACCGTCTAACAGTTCAACCACCCGATCGGCTACCGCTATCAGAGCAGGTCGGTGGCTCACTAGCAAGATGGTGCATTCCCGCCGCAAAGTAGCAAGAGCATCACAAATTATTCTTTCCGAGTCGGCATCCAGCGCACTAGTTGCCTCGTCCAGCAACAAGATTTTCGGATGGCGCACCAGAGCCCTGGCAATTGCCAGACGTTGTCGTTGCCCACCGGAAAGTGTCATGCCACGCTCACCTATCAAGGTGTCGTAGCGGTGAGGCAGCTTGACTATGAATTCATGGGCACCAGCAGCTTGGCAAGCTGACGCGATTTCTATAATGGTAGCGCCCAGTTTCCCGAAAGCTACATTTTCCGCTATCGTGCCATAGAATAGCGCCGGATCTTGTGGGATGAAGCCACATTGCTCCCGCAACCAGCGAAGGTCTAGCTGGCGCAGCTCTCTGCCATCGAGAGCAATGGTGCCATTGTTCGGATCATAAAGTCGTAACAGCAAACCGATAATGGTACTCTTGCCGCAGCCAGAAGGGCCAACTAGTGCCACGATCTCTCCTGGGCTAACTGCCAGATTTACGTGTCGCAGCGCTGGCGTTCCGTCAGGATAGGAAAATGTCACGTCTTGCAGCGTCAAGTAGCCTTCGCAGCTAGCGGGGCGAAGCGTTCCCGCTGTCTCTACTAGCCCTGGTGTCACCGCAATGACCTCGAACACTCGCCGAGCGGAGCCGGATGCTTGCTGAATGCGGCTCCAGGCATGGCTCACTGCTAGCACGGGATCGACCGATACCCCGATAGCAGCACCGAAAGCCAAAAGGTCGCCGATAGCTAGCTGTCCCTGATGGATTTCCCAACCGCCAAGCCAAAGTACGCAAGCGATCGCCACCGCTTGCAGAAAAGCTATTAACGGGTTTTGCAGTGCCTGTATCTGCGCACCACGCCACATGGCGGAATAGTACCGCTGATTGGTAACCGCAAAGCGCTCTTGCTCGTGATCCTCGCGACCAAAGCCTTTTACCACCAGCATGTTGCCCAGATGCTCGGTGACGGCGGCCAGTACATTGCCTACCTGTGTCTGGATAGTCAATGACCAGGCTCTGAGGCGCGAACTGAATTTCGCCAGGGCCAGGCCTACCAAGGGCAAGCCCAATAACGACAGAGTTGCCAGGTGCCAATTGAGCCAAAGTATATAGCTGATGGCTCCGCACAAGACGAAAATGTTCGGCAAGAGATCGGCATAGCCCAGGACAATGGCATCGCGCAAAGCATTCACGTCTGTCACCAGGCGAGCGGCGAGATCGCCTTGGCGGTATTGCCCGAAGAAAGACATGGTTTTTCGCTGCAGGGCGGCAAAGAGCGCCGAACGTACTTGAGTTACTATTTGCAAACCCACTTTCGCCAGTAACAAGTTTTGCAAATAAGCGGCCAGGTGTTTCAAGAGATAAAGGCAAATTCCAGCGCCTGCCAGCAAGTTCAACTGCCATATCGCCCCTGGCTCATGCTTTGCCAGATTGGCAAATACCAGCGCCGAATGACGGGCCAGTGGAATGGCTGCCAGGCTGGTCAACGCAGTTACCAGCAGCAAAATCATACCTACGGCCAGGACAGGCCAGTGTGGCCGCAAGTAGGGCAGGAGCGAGGATAGAAATGCCTCTTCGTTATCCCGAGGCATCCCGGCTCCGGCGCACCACCTCGGATGGTAGATCTACTCCGTAACCCGCCAGGACCTCTCCTACCACGTCAGCTATTGCCGAGGCCGCTCCCGGATAACCCATGGCTTGTAACAGTTCGAGTTTGATCTGGCGCCGTCGGAAATCGTCTTGCAGTAGCTCGGCTGCCCGGCAAGCGACTTCTTCTGGTGAAAGGACACCGATCAGCTCGGGAGTTGCCATTCGCCCCAGGCGTCGGTTAGGCAATGCTACCAAACCTACATGGCGAACGAGATAGGCGATTACTTGACGCTTTAGCCAAGGCCCGACCAAGGGCAAGCTGCCCAGCTGCCCTATGATACCTTCTAGTGGAATCTCTTCCGGTTTGTTGAGCGGTAGTACAACCACTTGAGGCACTCCCAGTATTGCCAATTCAGCGGTATTGGTACCAGGCACCGTGAGCGCCAGATCAGCTACCGCCATACCATCATACTGATATTCAGGTGGGATGATCCGCACCGCACAACCCTTCGGGGTCACGATCCAGAGTTGATTCCCCTCGAGCTGCATCCTTCCGGTCGTGCCACCAGTAGCAGTGGCATAGCGCGGGTCACTGATCGCTCGTTCCAGCTGAGCTATCGTGGTAAAGGGAGATTGCTGCAAGATGAACTGCAGCGATGAATCTTGGGAATACAACAACTCGGCTACGCGCAGCAGAAAGGGGGTGACGTAAAGAACCTTGAAGGGTTTGCTACCCGGCAGCAAGCCTATTACCATCGTATCGGCCGCCAATCCCAGTCCTTGTCTTGTCTCATGGGGGGTACGCCGCAGTTTGACCGAATCTACCATCAGATTTCCTACCAGGATTACTTTGGCCGGCGGTACGCGTCGGCCCCGCATGGCCAGGTAAGAAGTGCGATCCGAAAGTAAAAAACGATCGACGAAGCTAGCCCACCGTCCGACAGTTTCGGTGTAAACCAGCAACGGAAAGCCGAGGCGCCGGGCCAAGAGGACTCCAAAGAGCTGATCGCCCCCCAGGAAGAGAACTACCCCTATGCGCCCGGCACGGTAGCCTTCCGGCGCTTTACCCATGAGCAAGTAACGCAGCGTTTGCTGCGGTGTCCAGACCGTCAAATCACTGTTCCAGCTGCGCAAAGTCTCCGCCTCGCGTCCGGAAGCGTAAGGGCAGGGGACGAGGGCAATAGTCAAACGGAGCTGCGGATCGCAACGCCCAAGCTCGCTTACGACCGGGCGCACCCAGGCAGCTAACTCACCAGGGGCATTGCTTATTATCACAATCTCTGCCTGCATGCTGCTTGGATCCTCAAGAGTAATACCGAAATGCCCAACCTGCTCACCCGGCGCTCGGAAGTACCCCCTGGCGTCGTACTAATTCAACCAATAAAAGCAGGCCAGCCCCGCTATTATCTTAGCGCCCTTTGCTAGTTGAGGTAAACCCTTTTCT
>JACQUT010000387.1 GCA_016267585.1 Cyanobacteria bacterium NC_groundwater_1444_Ag_S-0.65um_54_12 | reverse complement strand
CGCTAGATGATGACAACCAGTTGTCGGCGCCTGGCAAAGCAATAAGCGAAACAATTTTAGGAAACGATCGTTGGACCATTTCTGATGATGGCAAACGTTCACGCAATTTCGAGCCGATCCCCCGAACCTTTGGCGGCAGCTTTCTGGAAAATGCAGTCATAACTAAGGGTTACCAATCAGTCGGTGCTCTTAAATTCTCTGACGATAAGCTCGATCAGATCATGCATGGCGGCGAGCTAGTATTTTCGCCGCCGGTTACTGGTGAAGGGCCGCTGCACTGGCAGATTATGGGCATCGGTATCGATCAGGCGGAATGGCTACGGCAAGGGGAGGAACCTGACTACCGGCCTCTGCACTCATTGCGTGGCCACTTTGGCGTGGGCCTGCTCGACACCTACTTTATTTTTCGCCGGCGTGGCGAGGAGCGTAAACCGCGGCTCAAGATCAAAGACGTCAGCTGGAACGGTCAAGATGTCGAAGTGCTTGCCAAAGATTGGGCAAAAAATTGGGTCGAACGAGACCCCGGCAAAGCTATTCCGGTGTTTGTCGCGTTAGGTGCGGGTGGCTTGGCTGGCGCTTACTACTATGGACGCCAAAAGGGTCCCATTGCTTTTAACGCCGGGACGTATCATGTCTTGAAGCGGGAGTATGTAGATGTAACGGTCAAGCCTAGAGCGGAAATTGGCACCAGCACCGTCATCGGCCTCCGGGGTGGCGAAGTCAAATTGAGCTTGAAACCATTGGGGATCGGCAAATTTTCGGCTCGTGTCATCTATGATCGCAAGGAAAAAGTTCGCCTGGAGGCCAACCTGGCCAATTTAGTCGGACCACCGATCTTGAAAGGTCAATTTAATGTGGGTGCTTGGAGTCAACCCGACACGGGCGATTGGGGCGTAGGTCTGTTCTTTGGCATGCGCTGGTGAACGGTATTGTCAATGTAGCCGGTACTCAATTACGCAATCGACCTGGCATGACATGCCAGCGCTACCCGGGAAAAGCAGCGATGGCGTCCGCGATATACGCCATTTCTGGTTGGCCGTAACGTTGATCGACCGGGAGGGTGAGAATTCGCTCGGAAAGCCACCAGGCATCAGGAAAAGCCTCGCGGCTGATTTCATCTGGTAGTTCCCAGTGTACGACCGGGTAAATACCATGCTCTTGGAGATGGTTCTTCAACGCAGCGCGTTCCGCACAGAGGATGGGCAAGCCATAAGGTATGACGCCAGGTGGTAGCGCAGCAAAAAGCGGTTTGATGAGCGCCGTGGCAGGTGAAGACAGCTGCTGGGTCGAACGATTCGCCATTGGTGATGGAGCGTCCGGGTCGGCGCTTGGTGGCTGGCCAAATAGCTTGGCATAGAGAGTCTCGTAATTGGCGCGTCTGCGGTGGGCGATCGCCCGCAAATCGCTGCCGCGCAACGTCTCCCGCGTCAGTTCGCTCAATCCCTGGGGAGTCACGGGAGCGGCCAGAGCGTCTTCGGTAGCGATCAGACCATCGTTAGCTCGCCACCAAGAAACGGTATCTTGCTGGCAAACTGCCGCATGCTTCAGCATCCGGAAGAAGAGCTTACGTCCATAGAGTCCGCCTCTGGCCGCTGGTAGGTCAGGGCTAACAAACGGCTGGCGCGACCAGAGGAAGGCACCATCGGGAACTGGTAGAAATTTCCGGAGGCTGGCGATCGCCCAATCCCCCTGCGCTCGCCGGTCAGGATCCAGTAAGGCTTGTACTGCATCCTCCAGGACCGGTATTCCCAGCTTGAATACCTCGTCCGCAGCGGGAAAGCCAAAGTAATGAATTACCTGGATGGCAGCGGCAGCATCGAGCAGGGGGCGCAGCGCTACCAGATCGACTTGTAACTGGCTATTTACCGGATAGAACCGGCAAGGAACGCCGGCTTCGCGGAAGGGCTGAACTACCGCGGAACAGCAATAGGCTGGTAACAACATGGTTCCCCGGGGTTTGAGTTGCTCGATCCACCACCGTACCGCTTCGCGTGCCGTGCCAAAGCTCGCATGTCGGCCAGGCAGCAGCAAGAAGAGCTCTGCTAGCGAGGCTCCCTGGGGGGGAGGAACGTAGGCGGGATCAATCTCGATTTCGCCACCGATCATTCAACATTTTCCTTTCTGCTCTCTCTTTACACAAAAAAACGCAAGCTAGCGGCCAAATAGTCCTATAGAATGATTAAGCAGTGGTAAAGAGTTGGATCTTGAGAATCGCCGAAACCCTATCTTGATTGAAAAGAGGATATCAACATGCAGCCCAGACGTGTAGTGAGACACGCTGCAGCCATATTAGCCGCCGGAACGCTAACCATCACAGGTTGCCAAGCTAGTCAGAGCCCGTTGCTAGCGCAGAGCGGTGCTGGTTCTTCGTCAGGGTTTGTTCCGGCTGCAGCGCCGGTAGCCAATAACCCGGCCGCGGTAGGGAGTTTGCAGCTGGCGATCGGCTGGGGCAAGGCACGGCAATTGCAGTATGCCATCGCCGACATGGATCACCTGAAGGTCGAAATCACGAAGGGTGATTTTTACGAGAGCAAGATCGTTCCACGCTCGGAGTTCGTGGCAGACACCGCCCAGCTAAAATTCGAAAATCTGGCCACCGGCACCTGGACAATTCGCGGAACGGCTTTCGATAATGCCACTCAATCCATAGGATTTGCGGAGGAAACTGCCGCGGTGAGCGCTGGTCAAGCAGCGACGGCTAGCTTGGCTATCAGATTCATGGCAGTCAACTATTCAAATCCCTTGCCTTTGCCGACCCAGGCTCCTACGCCTTCCCTGGAGCTAGCGTTAGATCTGATCGAAACCCCGGCCAATGCACCAAATGGTGGTATCGTCAGCACCTTGGCCGGCAGCGCGCAACGCGGATGGGCTGACGGCACCAGTGCCAATGCCCGGTTCAACTATCCGGAAGGAATCACCGGCGATCCTCTGGGAAATCTCTATGTAACGGATTATTATAACCATCGGATTCGCCGGATCACGCCGTCAGGCGAAGTGAGCACGCTGGCAGGTAGCGGTCAAGCTGGCTGGGTAGACGGTATGGATACCAGCGCGCAGTTCAACTATCCGGTGGGAATAGCGTCCGACAAAGGCGGCAATCTCTATGTAGCGGACAGCAATAACCATCGCATTCGCAAAATCACGACGACGGGCGCGGTGAGTACCGTTGCTGGCAGCGGGAAGATCGGTTGGGCGGATGGCACGAGTACCAAGGCCCAGTTCGCTTATCCGCAAGGAGTGGCAGTCGACGCTGCCGACAACCTGTACGTGGCGGATTATGGAAATAATCGCATTCGCAAAATAACGACCGACGGTGACGTGACCACCTTGGCTGGCAACAGCCAAAGTGGCTGGTCCGACGGCAATGGCGCGATCGCCCAGTTCAATTCACCACTAGGAATCACCGCGGATAGCACGGGAGATCTCTATGTGGCGGATTACGGGAATAATCTGATTCGCAAAATAACGGCCGGGGGTACGGTCAGCACCCTGGCCGGTAGTGGCCAAAGTGGCTGGTCCGATGGCGTCGGTATGACTGCTAAATTCAACTATCCGGTAGGTTTGGCAGTAGATGGCGCCGGCAACGTTTACGTGGCAGACAGCGGAAACCATCGCATTCGCATGGTTTCGCCCAATGGACAGGTCAGTACCTTGGTGGGTACGGGAAAGTGGGGTTGGCTAGACGCCTCAGGAGTCAACGCCCAGTTCAACACGCCCATGGGGATAGTGATCGATACGTCAGGCCGATTTTATATCACTGACACCTTCAATCAGAGAATACGCTTGGTTCGTTAACCAGGACTGCCCAGATTTTACCCGTGCCAGCTCGGTGAGAGCAATCGCCATGTGGGTATAACAGCCGCAAAGTGCGGAGGGCTTTCACCTTGAGTGTACGTTGCAAGGTAGCGGTAATAAGCATTAGCTTGACATTGCTGGTGGCAAAATCGGCAACGGCTTCGATGTTGCCACCAGCGGATTTCAAGCCGACTAGCCGCACCGTCGGTATCGGTCTGGGCTACGGTGGCGGCGTAGCGGTTGATCTGGGAATCGAACGTAACCTTTCGGCCGGAATATCTTTTGGGTATCTGGCAGCTCCTATCGGTAATCGCTTCGACCTGCGCCTGCTATATCAGTTCGTGAATGGCGAGAGCAAGAGCTTGACCATAGCCGGCATAATTGGCTTGTGGGCGGATACTGGTTTTGCCGATAGCCCGTTTCCGTTCTTGCCACCACTAGAGGGTGGGTTTGCTTTGTCTTACCCCATCACCCCCCAGCTGATCACCAGACTCAATCTGGTCGTGCCACTTTTCTCGCCACGCCGGCCCTTTGACATTTTCGGTGGACCGGCGGCTGGTGTCGAACTGGGCTATCGTTTACGGCCGAATCTGGAAGGGACTATTGGCTTGAACGGCCAAGGTAACCTGATAGGGTTACGCTTTCATATTTGACCGTCTTTGGCAGGCTGCAGCGAAATTCACACCCCCGGAGGTGGTATCCTGATCTAGGGTGCGAGCAGCGATAATCCCGCAGCTAGCGCAAGGAGGCGGTGATTTGCCAGCGACAGATCCAAGGACCCGAGCACGTGACTACCTTAGTACCGCGAAGGCCCCGGTTACCGGGAAACAACTTTCCCTGCTAGACCTGGCCCACTGAACGCAGATAAGGTAAAGGTAGCTGACACCAGGAGGTTGCTTTTCTGGTGATAGCAAGCGTCTGCAGATTGTTCGTTTAGAATCCAGAGAAACCGGGACTAGTAATGAGTGATCGATTGCCGATCTTTACAATAGCTTGCCGAAATGTTCGAAGAAAAACAAATCGCACCGCTGCAACGAATCTCGCTGGCGCTTGATCTTGATAGCGCCAAAGTAGAAGACGTTACTGCGCTTGGTTCAGCGTTACATGGGGCGCTGATCGAGCAACTGGCGAGCCTTGATGGTCCTTATGTCTCGACTATCCATGACCAGCATGATACCCCTCGTCCCTTTACCCAGGCGATTCGGTTTCGTGGCAAAGATCTAGAATGGCAAATCACCACACTGAACACAGCTTTTGCCAGTCGGCTCCAATCTTGGCTCGGTCGGCTTCCGACAAAATTGCCACTACGCCGTTTCGATCTGGTAGCTTTGCCAAGATCGTTACCAGCTCAAGAACCTGCTTGTCACTACCAGGACCTGGTTCGCATACATCTTACCGAGCTGCCACCGCCACGTCGGATAAGCTTGAACTTCTACACCCCAACTGCCTTTCGCTCCGCAGCGGATCGCAATGACATTCTTTTCCCGCTGCCCCGTTTACTATGGCAAAGCGCCTTACGCAAATGGGAGATTTTTTGCCAGGATTATCGACTGGAGCAACCAGGTTTGATCGAAGATCTGGCGTCCCTCTCCATCGTCAGCCAATACCGTTTGCAAACCCTGCGAGTAGCGCTAGGAAGCACCAGTCGACTGGATTTGTGGGCACGCTGCAGATTGCACTGCGCGGCTCCGAAGAAGCGCGACGGCTCATAGGTCTACTCGCCCACTACCTGGAATACTGCGGTGTCGGGATGAAGCCGGCACTCGGTATGGGCATGGTCGAAAATAGACTGCAGCAACGAAGCGCAAATCCAGAATCACTCCCAGCCGAAGATCGGATGTCTGATGAGTATTGATGTACGCTCTGCAACACCAATCCAGTTAATAGCACTGGGTGGCTTATTGCATGACATAGGAAAGTTATATTATCGTGCCGGGGTATTGCCTGGTGATGTTGATTCAGTTCCCGGAGATCATGTTCAGGCCGGATTGGCTTTTGCTCGATACCTCTACGGCGATCATCCTGTACCGGTTGAAGTGCTTGAGGCGATCGCCTTTCATCATGCCAAATACTTGAACAATGGCTCGCCACATCTTGACTCAATGGTTCCAACAACGACAGCCGCCTGGATCGTTTACGAGGCAGACAACATCGCCGCCGGCAGCGATCGCCGAGAAAAGGAAAAAAACCTGCCAGATGGTGAAGGGCAAAGCTACCCAGATCGCTTCGACCGCTGCACCTCATTACTTTCAGCTTTTCATCACCTCCAGCAAGATACCGCATCGCCCGAGTACGGCTATCCGCTAACTTTGGTCAAGGATAAGAATTTTCGCCAGCCCATCGTATATCCGTCGCGTGATAAGCGGATCGGGAACGTGGATTATCGAGAGCTTGCTCACCAGAGCTTGAGACTACTCTCCGAAGGTCGTGATCACTACCGGGTTTCGTTGAACTCCTTGCTGCAACTCATGGAAGCAACGCTAAGCTTCATCCCATCGGATACCTACAGCGGGCGCTGGGCTGATATTTCGCTGTTCGAGCATCTCAAGTTGACGGCGGCGCTCGCCGTCGCCATGTATACCTTCCATGCCGAGCAAGCTGAATTGGCTGACATAAAAAAGCTGACGCATTGGGACATGCAAGATCGACACCGTGATATCGAACGCTTTGTCTTGCTAGGTGGGGATCTGTCCGGAATACAGTCGTTCATCTACACCATCAGCAACCAGGGTGCGTTAAAACTTTTGCGGGCGCGCTCGTTCTACCTGGAGATCCTGCTAGAGCATGTAGTCGACGAGATCCTGGATGAATTGGAGCTTTCTCGCGCCCACGTCATTTTTTCCGGCGGGGGACGTTTCACGCTTTTGTTGCCAAACACCGCGAAAGTCAAGGGCTGCTCGGACTGGGAACGAAAATTCAACAACTGGCTGACGGAACAATTTAACGGGCGCTTGTATCTGGCAATCAGCGCGCAACCTTGCACTGCAAAACAGCTAATGGAGGCGGCTAGTGAAGTTTCCCAAGCGCTGAACCAACAACTTTCGACCAAAAAACAGCGCCATTATGCTAACGATCCTGATCAGCTTCGCTTGCTGCTCGAACCGAACAAAAATACCGGAACCGATGAATGCGTGGTCTGTCATGTCGACCATGTAAAGTTGATCGATATAGATAATGGACAGCGGCGGTGCGAGTTTTGCGGGTCACTGCACAATCTGGGCAAGCAGATCATGACCGCAAAATACCTGGTAGTTCAGCCTGATCTTGGCGGTGCACTGCTACTGCCAGGACTGAAATCACCGGCCAGCCTGCGCCTGGAAAAAGCTCCACCGGTAAAACTGGAATCCAGGGAACGGGTTTATGGCATCAACGAATGGCTGAGCGGCTCTAACGTGCACGCCCAGCTCTGGATCGGACGGTACATGCCAGATAATGACGCGCTCGATCTGCCTGATTTCAAGAATCTAGCAGAGCATGCCACCGGCATTCGGCGACTGGCAGTGCTACGTGCCGATGTCGATGACCTGGGTACAGTATTTGGTGAACGCCTGAAGAATCAGATGAACACCCTATCTCGGGTAGCTT
>JACQUT010000381.1 GCA_016267585.1 Cyanobacteria bacterium NC_groundwater_1444_Ag_S-0.65um_54_12 | reverse complement strand
TGCTAGAGCAGGCCTTGGCCAAAGAGCTAGGTATCGCGCCCAATCAGGCCTCCCGAGAGCTTCATGAAAAACTCTTGCAAGGAACGCTCTAAATTTTTCGGCGCTGGCTATTTACGTGATCGGTCATGTTATCTGTGCTTCCTATATTAAAAGCAACCGAAGGAGGCATACCGATGAACCGCAAATACCTTACAATTTTGGGATTATTATTGTCAGCCAGCTCACTGGTTTCTGGTTGCGGAATACCGCTGCCGCCTATTTATCCGCCAGGTGGTGGCATGCCGCCTATTGGTATATATCCTGAGCCAAACATTCCAGTTCCAGAGCCGGACGTATCGCCGGAAATAGCTCCGTTTCATGGCATTAGCCTGTATGAGGCATTTCATCTGGCAGAACGTTGGATTGCGGCGAGCGAGCCCGGAGCCAGTTTGGCCGCGGCGGAAGCCAAAGCGGTAGACCGCGCCGGGCATGGCAGTCGTCAAGGCTGGACATTTTGTTTTGCCAGTTCGTTGCGGACAGAACTACCATATCGGTCGTCGACTGCCGATGCAGCGGCCGGTATGACGATGGTTAAAATACCGCCGGCGGTAGAACAGTTCTTCCTGACTATTGACGGTACTGATCAGATCCGGGTATCCCGCAAGTGGACTGATCAGCAGGGCAACGTACCCATCACTTTCCATCGCACCGTTCACCTGTCTGGTTTGTTGCAGACCGTAGAAAAGCTTGGTTCACCCGCTGGTGCGAAAGGCTATCAAGTCAACCTCCGGCAAGATCCACGGTATGGTGCAGTTTTTGCTATTTACCCACAGCCAGCGGTGCGGACTTTGCCGGTGTCGCCTGCTGATCAGTATGTACCGGCAACAGCTTCCGATTTGCCAGACGTTGATCAAGATGAACTTACCGAAGTCAGTTCAAGCGTTTCCGGCGGTGCGCCCCTGTCCAGGCAGCTCGGAGAAAATCAGGAGCCAGGCTACCGGACGCAATGTGCAAAGCCGCCCACGCCCGGGGTGCGCTACCAAAAAGTTTACTTGTTCAACGCTTACAGTGGTGAGATGATCGCTTGGCCGATGAAATGCGGCGAAATGGCAGCAGCACCGACTAATTACCGTGCAATGAAAGATCAACCGGTAGAATGTGGTGAGATGATCGCTCGGCCGGTAGAGTGGTGAGCCGTAGCCGCTAGAGGTATGAAGTCGTGAGAATGGGCAGCTTCCAACTGGCTAGTCGTGCCAGTGTGCTGGTGGCATTGATAGGGATTGGTGGCTGCCAGTTGTCGTGGTGGAATGACCCGCCACCGCCACCTGGCATTCTGGGAACGCCTGGGCCGCAACCGAGTCCTACTGCTGCTCCGGAACAGCTGCGATCGGAGATTTTGTCACAGCTTACCAGTGGACCTTATGCCACGCTTTTCAACGCTCGCCTGATCAACGACGGCATCGGCATATTCGCCATAACCGATACTTTGCCGACCAAAGGAGTACGGCGCTGGGGACGTGATTACCAGACCCCGTCGAATGAAGATGTTCTGGAGGTAACTGCTAGCGTATCGCTGAAGATTGGCATGCCTAAGCTGGCAAAAATCGTTTTCGAGCGCCCGTTGTCCGGTAGCTGGCTGGGTGATTTCCCCTGGCGCAAGCAGCTGGTAAAGAAGCCCATGCAAGAGACTCTGCAGCGCACAGCGCTCTTGGAGCAGGACGATTCCGGTCATTGGGCGATAAGGCAGATTTCCGTAGCAGTGCAACGTTCGACAGTTACGTCGGTCGATATTTACAGTGTAACGCTCCGGTCAGCCCGCAGCACCAATTCAATCGAATATCACAAGGAGTTACAGGCAACCGATCAACTCTTGGCAGCCTTACCCGGAGAGGCCATCGCGGTAACGGTCATCGCCAATACTGCCTCGTCGTCGGTTTATCTATATCTGGGTGGCAATCGGCGTCAAATTTTGCCATATCTTGGTTCGGACCAGCGGGGAGCTCGCTTTTCCGGACAGCTGATCTTTCCAGGTGGTCCGCCAGGTCCAGATCAGATCGGCATTGATCTGGTGGCCTCCAGCACGCTGGAAAATCCTGGCAGCGCCTATGATGCCACTATTTGGGGCGTGCCTGTACTGCGCCAAGGAGGCGAGCTGTGAAAAGGTTCGTGGTACCAGGACTAGCGCTAGCTTTATTTACGAGCGGCTGCCCATCCGTCATGGCTAGCCTTGACCAATCAAAAGCCAGCAAAACCAGCAACGAAGCAAGTACGATGCCGGCCAGCGCTGCAGCGGACAATGCTCAAGATGGTTTTGTCCACTTGCCCCGCCGCGCCGGTAGCCCGCTCGGCAACCGGGGCGATATCAGCAATGCTGGCCATCTGCCAGCCATCGGAGAATCTAGCGGACCGGTGGCCGGCGTTGGTAATGCAATGCCTGCTAGCGATAGCTCACCTGGCATGGTTTATCAGGAGCCACCTGTCAACTACGGAACGCTAGGCTTGTACCCTTCCGCGCTTGGCCCGCTGGTGACTACGGCCGCTGGCGTATTCCTTTATGAAGCGGAGGATAGCTGGACGCGTTTGGCCACGGCGCTACCTGGTGGTTTGCCACCTGCGGCTATCGTGCCGGCAGCCTCGGGCTCCTTGCTGGCCGGTACAGCGGATGGCATTTATCAGCTGATAAAAGGTAACTGGAACCGGGTCGCTCAAGCGGAGGATATTGCCGATCTGGACCTGTCGAACGATGCCAGTAACGGTTTTGCCGTGCAAGAAGACGGTACTGTCTGGCAACTTACCACTGATGGCTGGGTGCAACAAACACGTTTACCGGCGCTGCTAGGTAGTATAAAGGTCCTTTCCGCTACCGAATCTTATGTTCTGGGCGAAGGTTTGTTTGAACGCTGGGATGGCAAGACATGGACTCCGCTGCCTGGCCCCGATCCCAAGACCCCGGTCTCTGGACTGGCAGTACGCCAAACCGGCTCCACCACAATGCTCCTTACAACTACTAGATTTGGCTTGTATCGAAAAACTGCTGATGGCTGGGTGGCCGAGTTGACTGGAGATGATAGCTTTTACCTGGGGGCGCCAAGCTTGGTGGGTGCCAGAGGTTTTGTATTAGATATCGGCATACCAGCGGGACATGCTTTCTCTTATGACGGTAGGATCTGGCAAGCGGCACCCACCCTGCCTGGTGCGCTGGCGGTGGTGGCGTTGACTCCGGATGGTAAGGTACTGGCACTCGATGCTGTAAGGAATCGGCTCTGGCAGTTGCAGCAAGGAGTTTGGAAGGCATTGCGCTATACAGTTAGCTTGTCTAGCTGAACTGTGATGGACCGGTTCCCAATCGACCTTGGCCACTCTCCCCCGGCGCTGCGCGCGTGATGGGGATCCCCTCTCTGGCAAGGTCGATTGGGAACCGGTCTAAGCACCTTTGTCAGCCAGATTGCAAACCATTTCGCCAACGCGGTTGGGGCACTGGCTAAAGCGACGGCCGCAGTGGCAAGGGTAGAATGGGGTCTCCCAGAGTGCTTCGTCAATGTTCACCAGGCGGCGGCGAAAATTAGCCAGATCGTCTTGCAAGAGCGTTGCTCGATGGCCACCCGCTGAAGCAAGCAGTGATTCGATACTGTATATCGCCCGCGCCAAGCGGGGAATTTGTTGTCGCAAGCTTGCCTGGGTGCCCATGATATTTCCCTTTTTTACCCCTTTTTTCACCACCGCTTAATTACCTTATATATGGGTTAAAAAATACCGGGCCTTGCTTGGTATGAATTCTAGATTTTAACAGAGTTTTACCCGGGCTTCAGAAACTCTCGGCGGCT
>JACQUT010000380.1 GCA_016267585.1 Cyanobacteria bacterium NC_groundwater_1444_Ag_S-0.65um_54_12 | reverse complement strand
GGTTCGAGCAGGCCAATCATTGATGGATGGAGGTTTTGATCTGGCTTTTGGTTTGATCGTGGTCGCTGCCTTGAGCTTTACTTTTCTGTTGAACTTTTTTGTAGTGGTATCCGGCACTCTTTATGTCTGGAATGATACGGCCGCTCGCGGCAAGTCGTTAGCACAGCGTTTGGTATGGAGTGGCAGCACGGCGCTCATGGCTCCGCTGGGCCTTTTCCTCTATCTGCTAGTACATCGGAATGGCAGCAAGACCGGTATTGAACCACCACTCTTTACGCTAAAGGGAATAGTAACCATCAGCTTACTATTCCTGCTATTGTTGTTTGGCATCAATCCTTACGTCGCCCTCCCCATCACCAACGTCGGCGATTCCATGGAACCGACGCTGCACAGCGGAGATCGCCTCATTGCCGATCGGCTGGCGAGTAAATTCAATGCCATACGACGTGGCGACATTCTATTGTTGCTCGACAATGAAGGCGATCTGGTGATCAAACGCGTGATCGCTTTATCAGGAGATGCCATCGAAGTACATGATGGCCTGACCTGGATCGATGGCGTGCCTATTCGTGAGTGGTATCTCATGGCGCCACCGAGCTACCAGCTTTCCCGCAGATTAGTGCCAGCTGACACCTATTTTGTTTTAGGGGATAATCGGAACGTGAGTTTGGATAGCCACTACCTGGGACCAGTTAGACAATCGCGGGTAATCGGTAAGATCCGTTTTCGTTTCTGGCCAATCGGCAATATCGCTAGCTTCGGATGAAGAGCGGTGCTTCTACCGACAATCGCCTGGCGAAGGAGAGATAGTGTTCGTAGCAGAAGTCATAGGCACCTTGGTAGCTTCGGTCAAAGATCCGGCGCTAACCGGTGTAAAATTGCTCATCGTTCAACCGCTCGATGAGGCCGGAAAGCCAGCAGGTTCACCATTGATTGCCACGGATATGATAGGCATTGGTACTGGTGAGCGAGCTTTTTGTGTTCTGGGGCGCGAAGCCGCCCTGTCGTTGGCTAATCCCTCTGCGCCAGTAGATGCCGGGATTGTCGGGATCGTAGATCGGGTAGACCTCTGATGTTGCTAGCCAAAGTAATAGGTACCATGAACGCTACCTTGAAGCATCCAGCCTTGGTCGGCCAAAAAATACTACTAGTGCAGCCACTTTCGGAGCAGCTAATGCCCAAAGGTATACCTTTCCTGGCCATAGACACCGTACAAGCTGGGATCGGCTCTATTACTCTGGTATCCCGCGAGGGCGGCAGTGCTCGTATTAGCTTGGGCAACGATCATGCCCCGGTGCATGCTGTTATTCTAGGTATCGTAGATAGCAGCGGTGAACGGACGGTATCTTGATTCACGAACCAGAAAGGCGTCAGCAATTAGTCGATAGTTGTCGCATGCTTTACGAGCGTGGACTAATTACTGGTTCGGCCGGTAATGTCAGCATACGATTAGCAGAAGATTGCTATTTAACTACGCCGAGTGGCCTTTGTAAAGGTTTTTTAAAAGTTGACGATCTAGTGGTAGTAAACGGTGCTGGCCAGCGCTTGGCAGGGCGACATCAACCATCTTCCGAATACGACATGCATAGCGCCATCTACGCGGTTCGGCCGGATGTCGAGGCCATTGTACATGCCCATCCGCCTAATGCCACCGCCTGCTCGGTTGCCGGACGTTCCTTGGCTACTCCGATTTTGACCGAAACCATACTGACCATCGGTGAAATCGCGATGGCTCCAGTTGCCCTGCCCGGAACCGCGGAAGTAGCTGCCAGCTTGCAAGGGCTCATCGCCAAGCATGATGCTATCGTTTTGGCACACCATGGCGCTGTTACTTGTGGACCAGATCTTGCGAGCGCCTACCAGCGTATGGAAGTCCTCGAGCACACCGCTCATATCTACTGGATCGCTACTATGTTAGGCGGCGCAAAAGCCTTGCCTGATTTGACAGTAGAACAACTACTAGCAAAAAAACTAGCGCATCCAGTCTCTACCCTCACTTTACCGTCTACTTGCAACAAAGCACCAAGACCATACAACAAAAGATTTAGCGCCCATATTAGCAAGGACCAAGCCCCGTTGACCGACGAATTGTTAGAAGCCCTGGTAGCCAGTGTGTTACAGGAGGTGAAGGTCAAGTGCACGGAGTCTCGGCGCTAGGAACGTTGCCAAGAGCGCTATTATTCGGTATCGTGCCGCTAACAATGGTGCTGGGCAGCTGTAACATCACGCCAAGCCTTACTATCTACGGCATCTTCCCTACCAAAATCCCCTTGAGCGTGCGCGATTCCACCGATATCACCATCGAAGCCGCTACTATACCAGGGCAAACTATTCGCTATCATGCAGTAGCCAGGCGTGGTCGCGTCATACAGCTCAACGATACCAGCAAGACTTTCCGGTACTACGCACCCTATACTAGCCGTGCCCCCGATGCGGCAGGCAATATTGTAATAGGGGACAAGATCGAGATCCGCATATCAGATGGTTTCCGCACCATCGATCAGAGTTACCCCATCACCTTGGCAGGAAATAGCCTGGTATTCAAGGCCGAAGGAGGCACCGGCTGCTCGAATACGGCTGGCACTGATTGCAATGGGCCACTGATGGTTGCCACGGTAGACGAGACCGGACTTGCCATACGCGATATCAAGCCTTTGGCAGACGATGAAGAGAAACCGCTCGTTGGCACCCAGCCAGTGATCTCTCCTGATGGCCGTCGCATTGCTTACGTTTATTATCCGGGCAATGGCACCAGTGCCATTTACACTATCGATGCTTCGGCGCAAGTTCGCAATTTGACCGGTTCGCAACTCGGTTCCGGTTTTCAGGTCGATCCGTCATGGTCGCCGATGGGCAATGAACTGGTATTTGCTTCCGATCGCGGTGGCAATTTCGACATTTACCGCAGCAGCGCCGAACAACAAGGAGCGGTGGCCTGGCAGATTACCAGGAATCCCGTGGATGAACGCTACCCATCTTGGAATCCCAACCCGCAAAAGGCCGATAGTATTGCCGTCTCTGCCCATGCCAATTCTTTGCGAGAGCTAGGAACAGTACAGGCAGGCGCGGCCTGGAATGTGTTTTTGCTTGATATCCAGAGCGGCGTTTATACCAAGCAGCTCTCCATGCTCTCGCAGCGTGGCCCGTATGGCCCAGACTTTGCGCTGGAGCCGCGCTGGCGCCAAGATGGTTTGACCTTGGCCTACACGCAGCGTGGCCCTATTAACAATAATATCTCGAATGCTGCACGTTTCCAGCGCATCATAGTGCAAGATACCAACACCAATCCCGGCGGCGGCGTACCCCTGAATCCTACCGAACAAGGCGGTCCGCAGGTGGGCGAGAGCAATCCGGCCTGGAATCCGCAAGGAACCGAGATTGCCTACTTGCGGCTAATCACAGATGAGAATGGGAACCCGACTTCCAGTCAATTATGGAAGGGCAGCGCAACCACTACGCGCAATAATGGCCAACCGGCCTTCGGTTCATACGGACCGCGTAACTGGGAGCTCGGCAATGCCATTCCAGCCCTTCACCTGGTGAGTACCAGCGCAAACCCGGTAGGCGGTTGGTCGCTCGACTGGCGGTAAGATATTGATTCTATTTATGTATCAAATATAGTAAAAATATTTTCATATTTTTTCGGTACTTTTTCACCAACAAATCCTACCCAGGTAATATCTGCATAAATGGAATTTGGTCTTTTTTCTTTAGCCCATAAGTCAATTAGTACTATATCCCCTTTTTTTACTTCTTTATGAACTTCTCTGGTAGGCTCATAATGTGGATTGCCGGCATTTTCATTTACAGCACAGATGGGAGGGTAG
>JACQUT010000385.1 GCA_016267585.1 Cyanobacteria bacterium NC_groundwater_1444_Ag_S-0.65um_54_12 | reverse complement strand
GGCCAGTATTATTGCTCTTGCTGTATACGCTTCCCAGCGTGGTAGTGCTAGCTTTTCCGGTGGCTTATCTGTTTTCCAGTTTACTCGGGATTGGTCGCATGACTCGTGATCTAGAAATCACCGCCCTGCGTTCTAGCGGTATCTCGGTAAAACGCATTCTCATGCCCATACTGGCTGGTGCGGCATTGGTGTCGGTTGCCAACTTCTTCTTCAATGACTGGGTGGTGCCGTGGAGCAGCCAGCGCATCAGGGAAATAAAGACGGATCTTATGAAGATATCGTTGCGGCCAATCGTCCGCCCTAATGTTTTCTTTCAGGGAACAGCGGGCCGCCATTTCTACGTCAAAGCGGTAGATCCGCGGACCGGTACGATGAATGACATATTCATCCTGGATCAAAGCAGACCGGGTTTACCTCAGGTAATCACCGCGCGCACTGGTCGCTGGATCAGCAGTTCACCGAGCGGTATCTGGCGGTTATTTGCTGGCTCGGTTCACAAGTATGGCGATGATGGCTTTGTCGAACATGAGATCCACTTCAAAGATCTTAACATTCAATTCCAGATGCAGAGCCCTTATCTGGGTAGCGATCTCGATCCGGCCGCTCTGAATGTCAACAGTCTGAATAAACAGATCGGTGCTCTGAAGAAGAGTGGCGGTACTACGCACAAGCTAGAGGTGGCTTATCATATGAAGTTTAGCGTACCGCTAGCCACTTTTGCCGCGGCGCTGATCGCGGCACCGCTAGGAATGCTTTTTTCACGGCTGGGCCCTTATATCGGCGTGGCGCTCTCGGTTATCTTGGTATTTCTTTATTACACGGCCATGCAGACTTTTCAGGCCATGGGGCAAGGCGGTTACCTGCATCCCTTGCTGGCAGCTTGGCTGCAAAACGTGATTTTCGGCATCACGGGAATAGTTTTGCTTGGGCGGGTCGATCGACGATGATCACGATTTTCGACCGCTATTTGATTCGTGAATTAATCCGCCCGTTTCTTGCCGGGATTGGCGGATTCGTGCTCATGAATCTGGTCAATTTGCTGTATATCTTTGCCTCGCTCATCGTACAGAGTGGCGTTCCGGTGATGGTCGTAGTTCGCCTACTTTTCTATAATCTGCCTGCCATAATGGTCATCACTTTCCCGGTTGCTTATCTTTTTGCCACGCTGCTAGCCGTAGGTCGGCTGTCCCGTGATTTCGAGGTCACTGCTCTGCGCGCTTGCGGGATCAGCTTTCGTCGGCTCTGTATTCCGATACTCGTGGCGTCGTTCGGTGTCAGCGCCATCGGGTTTTGGTTCAACGATCAGGTAGTGCCTTGGTCCAACCGACAAGTCATGGAATTAGTACGTACCTTGATGCTGCGCCAGCAAAAACCCATTTTTAAAGACAATGTATTTTTCAAAGGAGAAGGTAATCGTTATTTTTACGTAAAACAAATCGATCAGCGCACTAATCAGCTCTATGATGTGATAGTTTTTGACCGGTCAGGTCAGATTCCCGTCGTGCTCACGGCAAAAAGCGGTATCTGGTCAGGAAATGATTGGCAACTCGGTAACGGGATTGAACACCGTTACGACGCGAATAATTTTGTGGCGGCCGAACTGCCCTTTGCTAGCCGTTCACTACGAGTTAATCAAGATCCTCAGACTTACTATCGACACGGTGAACTTTCCCCCCAAGAGCAAACTACTGCTGAGTTGAGACGACATATCCGTGAGCTAAAAAAATCCGGGGTCGATACCAAAGCCAGTGAGGTGGATTATTATCTCAAGTACAGCTTGCCTTTAGCAGCCTTTGTAGTAGCGCTCTTGGCTGCCCCCTTGGGTTTCCGTTTCGGTCGGTTGGGCATCTTTATAGCTGTTTCGCTCACTATTGCATTGGTGGCAATTTATTACGTCATCATGTCTATCGCACGCTCGATGGGCAACGCGGGGATGCTCGATCCGGTACCAGCAGCCTGGATCGAGAACTTTATTTATGCTGGCATCGGAGTCTTTTTGCTGTGGCGTGTAGATCGACGCTAGCCGGTTTACTAGCTCTAGCCTTTGTGCTTCAGCCAGGCCAAGCTCATGCGCAGCCACCTCCCGGAGCAGTTCCCGGAGGCCCACCGACACTTCCCGGCGAGAGTACGGAAGCTGTTCCTGCCCCCGGGGCACTTCCGGGTGGCGGACCTGGACCGATGAGCGATAGTGGTACGTTTCCTGGCGGACCTGGACCGGTGAGCGAGCCTGGCGCAGCAATGCCGGCGGCTACCAATTCTAATATGGTGAAATTGCGAGCTGACGTCATAGAGTACGATCGGCAGAGCCGAAAAGCGATAGCGCGCGGGAATGTTACGGTTAGCCACCAAGGAACGCGGCTCACGACCGAGAGCCTCCATGTCGATCAGGCTTCCCAAACGGTTCATACCGAAGTGCCTTTCATCTTGACCCAGCAGGATACCAAGGGAAGTCAAACGGTAAAGGGTTCAGAGCTTACTTATAATCTGAAATCTCAGGATGCTACCGTCAAAGATGCACTGCTGACGGTTCCTGCGCCGGCTGGTAATCAAGCTGTCATCGTTTCCGGACGCCAGCTTCTTTCTGAGGGGCGGCGCAAGTATGTCGTCCTCGATGGCACGTTCAGCACCTGCGATGAGATCCTGAGCGAGCAAACGCCGCATTATCACATGACCGCGACCCGACTCGAGCTGGTTCCGGAAGATTATGCTATGGGATGGGATGCCTGGGTTTACTTGAATAATCGCCGCTTGTTTTGGGTGCCGTTTTTCTGGGTGCCGTTGAAAAAACGTGAAACGAGCGTGGCTTTTGGCCAAAATGACGTGGAAGGTTTCTTTGTCAAGACTACCTGGGGATACCGGCTGTCAGATCAGCATAGCGGAACACTCTATACTAACTGGATGCAGAAAAAGGGGCTGGGATTGGGGGTATCCCATAATCTGGCTAACCTGCCGACCGCACTTTCGCTCTTCGAAACCTATGGTTTGGCGCAAAGTGATCCCAATCCGCAAGGAGTCGACCCGCTAACCGGAGCTCCCCGTCAGCCGAGTATGATTTATTTACACGGTTACGATCCCGACCGCCGCCGTCCTTTTGATGACTACCTTTGGCATGTACGGCATCAGCAACGGCTATTCGACACCATGACGGTGGATCTTAATGCCGAGGATTACAATATTTACACGGTGCAAAATGCCCAGACCGTTTTCGGCCCTAATTTGAAACCGCTTTCCGAAAACGATCTCCTGAGCAAGGATGCCCGAGAAGATCATGCAGCCAATAGCATTGCCATCACCGATCAACGCAGTGGAATCAATTACAGTCTGAATCGTTCCTTCCGGGAAGAAAGAGGCAGCAGAGGGCAGCAGCCGGGCCAAGTCGCTACTTCTTACAGTGGCAATGCCAACTGGGCCAAAGATGGCACGGCTTTGCGCCTGGCAACTAAATTCGATACCAGTCGCATGCGTACACCGCCCTTGCCGCCAGGTGCCACACCTAGTGTCGGGGCTAGTGACAATACGGGGCAAGGAATAGCCGATGAGGTACAGAATCTCGATAGCACGCTGCACCTGGATCAGGCCTTGTCGGGCAATACGCGGGTGTCTTGGGATAATCGCTATACGAAGCGTGTGAGCCCCCGCAGCGGTAATTTGCCGCCCGGTGAAAACGAAGAGTTAACGGAAAAAATAGATCTCACCAGCGATCTGGGATGGGGCAATGCCCAGGCCAGCATTGACAAGCTATTTTTGCTGAAGCCTGAGCGTTATTTCTTTCCACCCGAGGTTGCTAGTCCAAGTTACATCGTGAACCGACGTTTCGTAGAAAGATTGCCGGAACTGAAACTTACCAGCAAGCCATTGTTACCTGAAATACAACCCTTCACGTTGATTGCCGATATGGGGCGCTATTTCGAATCGGCGCAGTTCCCGGAAGCCGGCATAGCCGGGGCGCGAAGTAATCCAGCCAAGAAACCCTTTTTGGCGCCTATCTCGCGTTTTCGCCCCAGTTTAGCCATGGCTGGCAAGGCGCACCCTTTAGGATTAGGGTCCACCTTGGATTTTGGAAATTCTGGTTTCGAGCAGCGGTTCTACAGCACGGGCGACGCTGGCTACAGCGTCACCGCCAATGCCCTGCTGCGTACTAATTTTGCCAGCTGGCTCTCACAAGACATCACCTATCGCAAAGTTTTACCTGGCGGGGTTGACGATCCGGATCCGAGGCGCCGCAGTACCACCCCTTTCCTTTGGGATGCCGGCCAGCTCAACAAAGAGACAACCATAAATGCCAGGGAAGCTATTAACATTGACAGCAAGCTGGTTTGGACGCATAACTTCGGTTACGATTATGTGCGTTTTCGCTATGCAGATTACACTACTTCTTTGAATTTCAATCCAGATCCGCGCGTGTCTGGTACGCTATCGACTGGATACCACTTCAAAGAAGTGCCTTACCTGGATCTCAAGGGTGGGCGCTGGCAAAATACCAGTCTGGGTTTGACCGTTCGTAGCACGGCCGAAGCATTTGGCGGTACCTGGGGGCAGGACAGCATGACTTCTGGCATCCAGTTTAGCACCCAATTCAACTGGGATCCGCATCGTGGTAAAATAGCTAGCTTGACTAACAATCTGGTGGCTTCTTTGGGCGACAATTGGTCCAATCACTGGGAAATTTACGCCGCTGGCTCGTATGATTTAGATCCTTTTCCTAATCCCAGCGAGCGCCGTAATTATCGTTTGAGCAAAGCAGGCATTTCCCGCGATCTGCATGATTTCATATTGTCGTTCGAATACGATCGGCAGCTGGAGGCTTTTATTTTTAGGTTACGCATGACTGCCTTCAATACCGATCTGATAAATATTTCTAACAATACCCTGGGCAGTGGTAACATCATTCCGGGCATAGGACCTGGTGGTATCGGGAGCGGCTTACCCTTTGGCGGAGGTAACTGATTGGACAGGTGGCTGGCAAGACTACTGCTCTCGGGTTTGCTAGTTGGTAGTTGTGCTAATGGCGTTACTTTGCCTTTGGGCCGGCAGAATCTGGTTTTTCGCTTTCAGGTCCAGGGGCAGCTTTCGCAAGATCCAGGGATTCGTTATCTTTTCGCCGTGGATGTTTCTGGCAATCCCGGTGATGGTCCCAAGCCTTTCGGTACCTGGGCCAAAGATCTACCCACGATCGGTTGGGATTTGCCAATATACCTGGGACCCAACGTAAGAAATGTCAGTTTGGAGCTACCCAGTAATATACAGCTAGAGACCAATGTATGGACGGATGTTTTTATTCTATCTAACGTGGCAGGTCAGGAGCGTGTCGATCACTTCAAGCAGCTAGCTCCCTGGGGCCGGGATCCGAACGTGCGATCTACTATTGTTCAACAGCCTGCTCTTACCGCTGATATCGAGTGGCGCCTCCTTGGCATAGCTGGCAGTAGTCAGCCCGGTGTGGCAAACCCGCTAAATACGCTAGAGCTTAATCTTCCCTTCCCGATATTTTTTGGTACCAATCCTACCGATACGCCCAAGGAGATCGAAGCAAACCTGATAGTTCAGGCGATACCACCTGCTGGCTATGCTGATCTGATCAGGCCGCTGGGACCAGATGGCAAAGGTTGGAAGATCGATCAATGGAACCCCGCCGATAACGTATACTTCAGCTTGTCCACCGATAAGCTACGGGGTGTGGATCGCAAGGATGCTCCCCACAGCCAAGCGCTCTTTTCCCAGAATATTCCATCAGGGGTGCCACCAGCCGATGTTACCCTGAAGAGCTATACTTCCGAAGTGAAATGAGTATCAGACAGTATTTTTCTCAGCTAGTGCATTGCTTGGCCCTGGGCAGCATGGCCTGGCTGTTGCAGGACAATGCCGCTCTGCCAGCAGCTCGGAGCCAACCAGCTCCCCGGCCTGATTCCCTTAGCAGCCGCTTGACTGGTACTGAATTGCGAATAAGGTTCACTGCCGGGGTAACGGAACGTTACTTGAAAGTGTTAGATTTACTGCTGGGCACGGAAACTACCAGAACAACCGGTGAATATTTCACCGTGCGCCAAGGCCCGCGCGGTGAGCTAGCCGATTATGCGACTTTCTTCGCCATGTTGCCATATACCAAAGAAATTGTGCCAAAGTTCATAAGATTGCCTTCTGCGGAGCACTCTGGTCCAGTCAAGCCAGGTCTACGTTTAGCATTGCCCTCTCATATGCCTGGTGAACTTCTGGTCAAGTTCAAGAAAGCTACCACAGCCGAGCAAATTGCTCAGCTAAATACTGATCATGGCACTACTATCAAGAGTAGTTTGGCGTTAGGGACAGAAAGAATTTATCGCTTGCAGCTTCCGGAAGGCGTAGCGGTGATGGACATGGTTCGCCGGTATGGTGAATCGGATCTGGTAGAGTATGCCGAGCCCAATTACCGTATCGGCATTCCTCGGCCACCGGGAGGTGTGCAACAGCAGCCAGGCGCGACAGTTTCCTTGCCACTATTCATTACTGGTGACAGCTTTGGTGGCGATTCACTGCTGGTAAGATTTCGCTCTGGTGTTCGTGAACCGGTTCCCGAGCTGGTGGCCTTGCTCTACGGTGTGCAGCTACTAGAAATGACCGAGGATGGTGTCCGTTATTCTTTGCCTCGGGGTATAAATTCTTCGACCACTGCTAGATTGTTCAAATTATGTCTCTATGTAATGGCCGCCGAGCCAGCTTATGGCCGCTGATAGCAATTGCTATCAGCGGCACGGCTTGCACGCTGCGCGAACCCTTATCCGCGGGGCAGAGCGCTAATTACTGGCATTATTCGTTGGGTTATCGACCGCATGATCTACTGATCGGATACCAGCAAGCTCTTACGCCTGCCAAGCGAGCACACTTTCGCAACTTGGCAGGCGTCCTCGTGGTAGAGCCTATTTTGTCTGATAGCGAGCGCTGGATCTTGCCTGAAGGAATTGATCCTTTGGCTGCCGCGAAAAGAATTAATACCTTGCCAGGCTTGCGGTACGCGCAGCCTAACTATCGGAGGCGCTTGCAGGCCTATGCGGCAAGCGAATTCGATCCGGGGCAGGAAGCAAAGAACAACCCGCTCTGGCATTTGAAGCTGCTTGATCTGAATAGAACCTGGGCTAGCGATAAACCCGCTAATCTGCCGCGTTTTAGCGGTGATTACCCACCAGGCAAGGGTATCATGGTGGCCGTAGTGGATTCGGGCGTTGATGTCAAGCATCCTGACCTTTCGGGTAATATCGCGCGCAATGCGGAAGGTAAATATTTATTTTTGGATGAGATCAAAGCTTGTGGTCAATCGGATGTGCTAGCCGGAGCAGGTGGCCAGACGTTAGTTTATGACTGGGTGACTGCTTATGATAATCCGCAAGGAACCGGCCCGGATGGCAATGGGCATGGAACGCATGTCGCGGGCATAATCGCCGCCATTGGCAACAATATTCCAGGCTTGGCTTGCCAGAGTCCGCCTTGCAATACGGTAGGTACGGCTCCCGGGGTGACCATACTTCCGGTCAAGACCATGGATGCCCAAGGGGACGGCGATGATTACTGTATCGCGCGCGGGTTACGTGATGCTGCTGATGCTGGTGCTCGCATCATCAATCTTTCGGTGGGAGGGCCAGATCCCGGACCGATGCTAGCTGAGGTGATAGTTTACCTGGCGCAAAAGGGTGTAGTACTGGTAGTAGCTAGCGGCAACGATGGTTTGCGAGTCAACTATCCGGCAGCTTATCCGGGGGCGATCGCCGTAGGTGCCATTGGCAACCCGAACGATGCGCTTTTTCCCGATGCTCTCAACAAGGGATTGCCTTATAGCAGCCGTGGTCCACAATTAGCGCTGGTAGCTCCCGGTGGATCGGATACGGAAATGTGTCCGGAGAAGCGCTGTGGTATCTATAGTACAGTGCCGACCTATTCGACTTTTATCTCCCTGCACGGGAAAGTTACGGGTACTGTTTATGGTCGTCTGACCGGTACCTCGATGGCTACCCCGCAGGTGACGGGAGTGGCTGCCATGATCTTGGCGCGAGAACCACAACTGACACCGGAGCAGGTGCGCGAGCGTATATTAGCCAGTACCAGCCCAGTGTCTGGCACTGACGGCACTTTCTCCGAGCGGTATGGTTATGGCTTGCTAAATCCCTACCGAGCATTAACCTTGGTGAGCCATGATGGAAAATGACAAACTAAACAGCTGCCTTTCAATTTCGGCCAAGGGTATGTTTATTTTGTCGGCTGTCCTGGCAGGTGGTTGTCCGCAGGTCAGCAAGCCGGTAAAGCTTGAACCTACCAGTGTTCCGCCAGCTTTTATCGCGGTGGCGCCGGGCGATACGCAAAAATCACCACATTATCTCACCGGCGGTACCCTCAACTTGCGCGTGCTCGATGCTGTCACGCATAAGCGCGTGGCACAAGCAAAAATAGCTATTATGGGACCTACCCTGGCCCATGGGGTTACCGGTAGCACCTATGATCTGGTGTTTGGTCCACTGGTAGCGGCCTCTTATAGCATTCGAGCAGAGGCCAGAGGTTATGTCACCAAGGTAGAATCAGCGGTAGCGATCGAAAAGCTTGGCACGCATAATAGCGAGTTACTGCTGCTGCCCGGTGCTGGTCAAGTTACCGGTCGCGTGGTGGATGCCGCGACAAAAAAGCCGATTAGCGGGGCTCATGTATATGCCGGCGCTAGCACTACTTTCTCTGGAACGGACGGGAGTTTCAGTCTCAGCGATCTGGTGGCGGGAACTCATATATTGCAAGTTAGCAAGACAGGTTATGCTGCCGCTTCCCCCTATCAGGCAAGCACTGGAACCGATGTCGGAACGTTACCCCTTTGGGCCGAACCATTAACAGTCGATATCGCTTATTCCCAAGCGGTGTTTGGTAACTCGGGTACGCGAGCCACTTTATTGGGATTGGAGGATGCACTACGCGCTGCTGGGGTAAAGGTGCAAGAAAATGATCCCAAAGGGGCTAATATCAGGATATTTTTTACCCCACCAGCTGAGGCTGCCAGTGAGGACGTCACCGTGCAGCGTTTTGTTGCTGAAGGCGGTAAAGTCGTGGTATGCGGTGAATGGGGAGGCTATGCTTACTCTGTCCAGGCAGCTAACAAGTTATTGCAACCCATGGGATTGGCGATCTCGGCCGATCTGGTGCGCAGTAGCAAAAATTTAGGCCAAGCCGACTGGATTTTGGCCACGCCTAGACTACCAATTGCCGAACCGCTGCGGGAAATAGCACTCTTTGACAGCGCATCGGTATTTGCCCTTCCGCCAGCTTGGCCAGTTCTTACGGTCAATACGGGTTATCGGGTAGCTGCTACTCAGCAATCCGAAATAGTGCTGGGGGCGATCGCCCCCTATGGTGGCGGTATGGCCGTTGCGCTAGGTGATAGCTCGGCCTGGTCTGATGTGGCTAGCTTTGATCAGGGCCCGAACTTGCTGTATCAGGATAACCGCTCTTTCGTGGTAAAATTGATCTTGTGGTGAGCTCGAGATTCAGGCACCGAACTTGAATTGTCCTAATTGTCAGACTGTAAACGATTCGGAAAATCGGTTCTGTTGTAATTGCGGTAAACCGTTAAGGTCTGTCGTAACCGCTGGTGAAGGTGGTAAAGTCACGCAGCCTGCCGCAACTGCCGGTAACAACAACCTATTAACGCCTTCAACTTTGTTGCAAGATCGCTATCGCATCACGCAATTAGTAGGACAGGGCGGAATGGGGGCCATCTATTTAGCAAACGATACCCGTTTTTCTTCAAAGCTTTGCATCGTGAAGGAAATGCTCGATCATTTTCATGAGATAGAGCAACGCGAGTTAGCAAAGCAGAATTTTTACCGTGAAGCTGATTTGCTAGCTAATCTTAAGCATAATTCGATACCTGAAGTTTTCGATCGATTTACCGAAGCAAATCGTCACTACTTGGTAATGGAATACATAAATGGCACCGATCTCGAGCAACGTATGCACGAAAATGGGGGGCCATTCGATGAAAAACTGGTATTGGGCTGGGCTATCCAGACATGCGATGTGCTGTCTTACCTTCATCATCAAAAGCCCCCGATTATCTATCGTGATATGAAGCCTGCTAATCTTATACTCACTTCTTTTGGCAAAATTTATCTGGTTGATTTTGGCATCGCACGATTTTTCAACCCACAAGCGCGCGGTACCATGATTGGGACGCAGGGCTATGCTCCACCCGAGCAGTATCGTGGGCAGGTAGAACAGCGCACCGATATTTATGCTTTAGGCGCTACCATGCATTACTTACTGACGGGACGTGATCCGCAAAATGAACCCCCATTCAGCTTCCCTGCCATAAGAGCGCTTAATCCGAATGTCTCCACAGAAACCGAGCTGGTAATTATGCGGACGCTCGAGCCTGATATCGAAAAGCGCTATCCGACTGCAGACGATTTATTGGTCGATCTAATACGCATCGGAGGAGAAGAAACCGGTGCTGTTCGCCATTGCCCGCATTGTAGTAAGCGAATTTCGCGGGGGCGCCAATTTTGTCCACATTGCCGCAAGTATATTGCTGCTCATCATACGAGTACTCATGACAAAATACACAAGGCTGCCACTGCCAGAAATTTGTCGTTGCCTACCACGAAGTCGTCTCCTACTTTATTTCAGCGTTCTGGGGTCTTGGTCGCAACCGGTGTATTGCTTTTTGTCTTGGCCTTCGTGCTGGCATATCTTTTACTGCCTAAGTAACAGGAAGGAGTAATTGGTCGTTTGAGCGATTATACCGATGGGTTGGCGCAGCAGAAGGGGTGCGATAAGAATATGCCAGAGCCTCTGGGTGCTGAACTGGTTCTAAACAATCGGTATGCTATTCAGCGTTTCCTGGAACGCAAGCAAGAAGTCAACTTATATCGAGCTATCGATAGTGCAACCGAGCTTCCGGTCATCGTGAAAGAAATGCTAGATCGATCGCCAGAGAGCGGAGTGGCTAGTGGCGTGCTGGCAGAAAGCGAATGGGCTGAAAAGGCAATAGAGAACCCTTTTCGTAATGAATTTCTGATCCTGCGCTCCGTAAGTTATCCGACGGTTGTCAAGGCGCTCGACATTTTCAAGGAAGGCGGACGTGCTTACCTGGTTCTCGAACAGCTAGAAGGGCGAGATCTGGCTTTTCTGCTAAGAAGCGGGCAGGAAATTTCCGTACAGCAAGCAATGGATTGGGTTATCCAGTTATGCCAAGCGCTAAGTCAGCTACATCGACGAAAAATTCTTCATCTGGATATCCAGGCACGTTATGTCGTGATTTCGCCAGATGGCCAAAGGGTCCGGTTGACTGGTTTTCACCAAGCCATGCTATTGCCCTGCACCCATAGACCACAGGCGATTCCAGGCTATTCGCCACCCGAACAATTCGGTTACCTGGAAGGCCAAATTGACGAACGAAGTGATATTTATGCTTTAGGCGCCTTGTGGCACTATATGCTTACCGGGAATGACCCGGAGAGTTATTGGGCTATCGAGGAAGAGCGGTTCAATCTACCAGATATCAGTGCTTTCATTCCTGATATCCATCCGCAAATCGAACGTCTGGTTCGTCAGATGGTGGTTATCGATCCGCTAGAGCGAATTAGTTCCGTAAACGAACTGAAGAATCAATTACTGGCGTTGGTCAACAACCCAATTCGCAAAGTTGGTAGCTGTTCGGATGTCGGCATGGTTCGCAAGGTGAACGAGGATTCACTAGCGGTTTTAGAACTCGGTTTTACTACGCAAGGTCAACGCAGCGGTCTTGGTCTGTATGTTTGTGCCGACGGTATGGGTGGGGTCAACGCCGGGGAAATCGCCTCGGCCTTGGCGGTGGACGAGGTAACCAGCCATGTCCAGAATTCCTTGGCTAACCTGGGCGAAGGTAATGAGGATCTAGCAAGCGACATACGTCATCACCTTCAACAGGCCGTCAAGAATGCCAATACCCGTGTCTACGAGACAGGACGCTATGATGCTGAACTGACAGGCATGGGTACGACGATCACTGGTGCGCTCGTCTTCGGGCAAAATGTCTTTGTTGCCCATGTAGGAGATTCGCGTTGCTACGTCATAAACAAAGAGAGCATCGACAAGATCACGCGTGATCATAGTTTGGTAGGTAGGCTGGTAGAAATTGGTCAGCTCACTCCTGAACAAGCTGCCAATCATCCGCAGCGCAACTTGATCTATCGCAGTATTGGCACCTATCCGAATGTCGAAGTCGATCTCTACCAGCGTCCTCTCAAAGTAGGGGATTGGCTGCTCCTTTGTAGCGATGGCCTGACTGGACACGTGGCGGATGAGGAGTTACAGTCGATCATATCCCAGGCAAAAGATCCGTATCAGGCAGCGCAGCGGCTAGTGAATCTAGCTAATCAGCGTGGCGGGGAAGACAATATTACAGTTTTGCTGGTACAGCTAGCAGAGTATAGCTG
>JACQUT010000379.1 GCA_016267585.1 Cyanobacteria bacterium NC_groundwater_1444_Ag_S-0.65um_54_12 | reverse complement strand
CTTGCCCAGCCGTGCAAGCACGTCCGGGAACCCTGTATCGGTGTTCTCCGCCGCCGTTGGCGTCAACTCTCTGGCCCCGTGCCTCACGTACGCAACAGTATGCTGCGGCCCGGGGCCTGCGGGCGCGCTCAAGAAAATCTCCTGGTGAGCAGTTACCAATTCATCTCCCGTTGCCTGGTGATTAATGATTCAATAATAAGTTATCGTCCAAAAATTAACCAATCTTGCCGCATTAACTCGGGTCGCTGCCTATTGGGTGCAATAGCTGGTCAAGAGTGCTATGATGACTCGAGCGAACGCTGGCAGTGGTTGGCGATCGTCAATTATTTCTTTAGAATTGCAATGATTTGCCAGAGCACATGATGGTCAATGCCCACCGTTTGGACCAAATAACCTTTGTCGCGTTCGATACCGAAACCACAGGTATCTCGGCCCTTTCTTGCAAGATAGTGGAGATCGCTGCGGTAAAGTTCGGTTCCGATGGCAAAGTAGTCGGCACCTTCGAGCAGCTCGTCAACCCAGAATGTCTTATCCCGGCAAATGTCATACGCATCCATGGAATCACCAATGAAATGGTGCGGGAACAGCCGGCAATGAATGAAGTCATACCACGCTTTCTCGCTTTCCTCGGAGCAAGTAACACCATCTTGCTAGCTCATAACGCTCGTTTCGACATTGCTTTCCTGGGCAATGCGTTAGCGCAGCACGGCTACTCCCCGCCAGAACACCTCGTACTGGATACCGTGCCACTGGCGCGTGCCTGTTGGCCAGGATTATCTTCCTACAATCTGGAGACGATTGGCCGTAGCCTGAAGCTGATAGAAGCGACAGAACACCGTGCCTTGGCAGATGCTTGGCTACTGAAGGAGGTCTTTCTGCGCTTTCTCGATTCTAGTCAATTAAAAACCTGGACCGATCTCGCAGCCTTGGCCACGCTGTACACTTTTACGGCTGGCCGTATGATATCGCTCCCGGTTCCGCCATCGGGATTCGAGGAGTTGCAGACCGCCATCGCAGAAGGGCGCGCTATCACGATGATTTACAGCAACAGCCAAGGTATCAAGGGCAGGCGAATTGTCACCCCCCTCGCCTTGCTGCGTTCACGGGGTATGGTTTACTTATCTGCCTTCTGTCACCGCGATCAGTTACAGAAGCTCTATCGCCTCGATCGTATCAGCCACATAGCCAGACTGAGCGACTCCGCTCCACTACTTGTTCAGTAACTGCTCTTTCCGTCACGCGTGAGCAGTTACCCTCATCTCACCGGAACTTCTACCTTGACGCGCGTCGTGGTAACCTTCACCGGCCGGCGCATGCGGATGACATCACCAGTCTTGGCGTCTATCATCCCGCTGGCCCAACCATTGACCCAACTCTGGCTTTCCGGTTCGACTGGTACTGGTTTACTTTCGCCAGCATCTTTACTATCGGCAGGTCGGTAGGCTTGATCGGAACCGCTCATTGCTTCGCCCAGCTGCGGCAAAGGCCGCGCTGTTTCCGCTTTGTTATTGCTGGGAGCATAGTAAAGCTCCCAGACCACGTAATCATTGATTACCTGTAGCTGCGCATTCCAGCGCCCACCCACTGCCAGTTCGTATAATGGTTCCTCCTGGTAATCGTAACGATAGTAAACATAGGGAGTAGAAGTAGCATCCGGCGTACCAGGCACCGCATCCGGCGGATACCGCTTGATAGCGGTATCCGGCACCGGTAACGGCATTGGCGGCGGGGATCCGCCTGGTGATGATACTGCCACTGCAGGTACGGCAATACCAACGTTACCCTCGCCCTGCATGCCGGTACTGCCGCCAAAGAAATAGTCACGGCCGAGTTCTTCTTCTTTGGAACGGAAAATGCGATCCCGGAGGGCAGCTACCAGGCGGCTCACCGCTTCCTTGCTATCAACAACGATGGCAGCCGGTGCAATGGTGATGGATTCCCATTTCAGTCGCACCACGCGAGTTTCCTGCGCAGTGATCAGAAACAGCAAAGCTTCTTGAATACTGGGGGCCGCGTATGCTATCCGCCACCCCAGCTCTCCCGGGTAGTTTTCGTCGCCAGTCAGCGGATCGCCATTTTGATCGAGCGTGACATTGCTGTGTACCAGACTGGCATCGGCGGCCCAGTCAGCCAGCACCGGCGCTATTACCTGGTTAGAGATATCCTTCCAGCCGCCCGTCATACCGGGCGCCACTGCCTCGGTAACGCTCGCCAGCTTCATCTGGCCCAGCGGACTGCTCACGTAGCTATTGTAGGCGTAAGGCGAAATTGGCAACAGTGCAACCGGTGGGGACGTGCTCATTCCCCCCCCCGATCCGTTCACCGGACCATCGGCTACCGCGACAGCCCCCCCTTTGTTATCAGATCCCACCGGACCACCGGCCGAGCTTTTCTCTGCCACACCAGCCGGCGGCGCGGCAGGCGCAACCGCCATGACCGGAGCCGATCGCATGCCAGTGGCCGGAGCCGGCATACCGCCTAGCATCCCAAGTTTTTGCGCGGTTTGCTCCGAGAGTGCCTGGAAAACTAGCTTACCTAACGGTTTGTTAGCTGGTGCTGCATCCTTATCTTTATCTTTTGCAGTAGAATTGCTCGAGCCATTGCCAGCCGGTGGTTTGATGATACCGTCTAGCTGGCAACCCGTGGCAAGCGCCAGCACCAGCAGCGTTGCCAATGAGCGAATTTTCATGAAGGAGACTCCCTTGCTACCATGCTTTATACCGAGCATACCATAGCATTGACAATTATCCTACAGCTAGCGAGTGCATGAAATGACTGACGATCGTGGAGTTTTTCTCATCTATACCGGCGGCACCATCGGGAGTGCCCCCAAGAACCAGCATGACCCTTACAGCCCTTTGGTACCGGCCGCGTTCGAACAGGTCATGGAAATGTTGCCGCGTTACGATCCTGCCACCAAGAAGATTTCGTTAGGCAAGCACCGGGTACCCTTGCGCACGCTATCTTGGGATCCCCCCAGTGATTCTGCCAATATCACTTTTGCGGATTGGATCCGGCTGGCCAGACAAATCCAGGATGTCTATCAGGATCACGTGGGCTTCGTCATCCTGCATGGTACTGACACCCTGGCTTATACCGCGTCAGCCCTGGCTTACATGCTCGACCAGCTCGCCAAGCCCATCGTGTTGACCGGATCGCAGCGTCCAATCGGCGAGACGCGATCGGATGCTGTGCAAAATTTAGTCACCGCCATCGAAATTGCAGCAGCAGAACTAGTAGGTGGAATAATAGTGCCGGAAGTATGCGTTTTTTTCCGAGACGAATTACTGCGCGGTTGCCGCACCGCAAAAATTAGCGCCAGCAGCTACCATGCTTTTTCGTCGCCAAACTATCCGCCACTGGGCCAAGCCGGCGAGCACCTGGTAATCGATACGCGAGTCATGAGACCTGCGGCGACGCACCCGCTGGTCGTAAAAGATCAATTAGAACCGCGCATCGCCTCTTTGGATATCTTTCCTGGCATGAGCACTGTTCTGTTGAGCAACATGCTTCGTACTCCGGGCTTGCGCGGCGTGATATTGAAGACTTTTGGCACCGGTAACGTGCCCGTCACCCCGGAGTTCCTGGATGTAATAGCAGAGGCAGTCGAATCGGGTATAACTGTCGTGGACGTCACGCAATGCCGTTCTGGCCAGGTCGAGCTTGGCCGCTACGCTGTAAGCGCTGGCCTGTTGACGCGTGGCGTGATCAGTGGTCTAGACATGACATGGGAAGCCGCTCTGACCAAGTTGGCCTTCATCCTGGGACAAGAGCCAGATCAGGCGATCGCTGCCGATTTATTACAGCTAGATTGGCGCGGTGAACAAAGACAAAGCATCTTTTATCTGCATTTTGCTGGCGGGCAGCTCGCTGGTGTTGCTCAGACAGTAACCATTCCGCTTTTACGTCCAGCGGTCGGCGGAGCGCCGATTTATACACCGCGACGCCTGGAATATGCTACTTTGCGCCTGATAGGTATCATGGTACCGGAAATAAGTTATGGTTACAGTAAATTCAAGATTTATCTGGATCAGCCCGCTGCTACTCTGGAGACGAATGAAGCTGGCAATGATCATTTCCTCGGATTAGCGGTAAAGGAATGGCCGGTCGGTGAACAAGCGGAAAGTTATTCCTGCGATGTGACCCAGCCGGCCCGCAGGTTGGCTGACCTGGCTGCTGATCATACAGTCACGCTGGTAGGGCTAGCAGGCGATCCATTTAATTGGTCCAGACTGGATATCGCCCTGTTCACAAATAGTTAGACATCGGTCAGCGAATGGTCAGCTATTTCTGCCAGATGGCTTTCGTGCTCAGCCATGGTGACTGCTGCCTTGCCAATTCCCTCGATCAGGCCGGCAAATACGAAGTAGTGCAAGGGACTGACCGCATACCAGTAAAGATCACCCATCATGTCATCGACATGGAAGTGCGCGGTCTGGATGAGCCGGGTCCGCAGCGGATCGGGAGTGGAGTTCAGGCGAAATTCCAGCCAAGCCACACCTGGCAGCTTCATCTCGGCGCGCAGCAGGATATAGATAGGTCGAACTACATTTTCTACTCGCCAGAAATTGACTGTATCGCCCGGGATCAGATCCTGCGGGTGCCGACGCCCGTACCGGAAACCCGGCCCACCGACCAGGCGATCCAGCAATGCTCGCAAGCGCCAGAGCCAGCTAGCATAGTACCAGCCGACGTCACCACCGACCTGTGCTACCGCTCGATAAAGCGTCCAAATATCTACCGCGAATTCTCGCTCTTGTTTATCTCGGTAAACGCGTTGGCGCGGTAACGGATCGGATATGTGGCCTAGATAGGGTTTTTGGCGAAAATGACCAGGGGTGCCGGACCAGCGGGTCTCTACACTCTGCTGGGAAATTCTGCTAAAAGCCAGACGAATCGCTTTTCTGCAAGATGTGCGATAAATCGGAATTAATTCCGCGATCTCGTTATTCTTTACCACCGTCTCGTTGCGGAGCCCCTCGAGCAGGGCACGAATGATGGGATAGCTGACCGGGGTGGTAATAGAGAGGAGGTACGCTTCCAGCGGCGGTATCGATATAGGCAGATGATAGGCCCGGAGAGACTTTCCCAGCTCATGGGCCACCATCCGGATCATATCGCAGTAGGAGAGAACTTCTGGTCCGCCGATATCAAAACATTTGCCATGGGTCCGTGGTTCTTCCAGTATTCCAATGAGATATGCCAGGACATCACGTATGGCTATCGGCTGGCAGAGGGTATGCAACCACTTGGTGCAAATGAACACTGGTAAGCGCTTGGCAAGGTTATGAATGATCTCGAACGAAGCGCTGCCCGATCCGATGATCACCGCTGCGCGCAAGATAGTGACTGGCACTTGCCCACTTTGGAGGATTTGACCTACTTCCAGACGGCTCGCCAGATGATCCGATAG
>JACQUT010000061.1 GCA_016267585.1 Cyanobacteria bacterium NC_groundwater_1444_Ag_S-0.65um_54_12 | reverse complement strand
GGGTATAGCATAGCAGATAGCGCCCGTTAGTTGACGGATTTCAGAGCATTGATGCGTCCGTTGCCATAGTAAGGATCGAACCCCGCGGCGCCCAGATCATCAGCAGCCTTCTCTAGAGCAGCTTTAACCTGATCGCGCTTCCAATCGGGATGTTGACTGCGGATCAGCGCCACTACTCCAGCAGCTCCGGGGGCTGCCATGCTGGTACCGCTCATCTTGGCGTACCCGACTTTGCCGGTGCCATTGGTATAAGTCGGAACGGTAGAGAGCACGTCCATTCCCGGCGCTGCCACGGAAACCGTTTTGCCATAATTACTAAAGCTGGTTCGCTTATCGTTTTTATCACTGGCTGCCACTTCGATCACGCCAGGATAGGTGGAAGGCAAGTGCGGCTTGTTAACCTGATCATTCTCGGAGCCATTGTTGCCTGCCGACGCCACCAGGCAGACATCCTTGTCCAGCGCATACTGCAAAGCATCCTCGATGGTCTTGTCATGCTGATAAATGCCCAGACTGGCACTGATTATGTTAGCACCATTGTCACTGGCCCAATAATAGCCAGCGGCAATCGACTTGGAATCACCACCGCCGCCAGCATTGAGCACCTGCACTGCCATGAGCGTCACGCCCGGCGCCATGCCAGCTCCGCCTTCTTTGTTGTTAGCCGCAGCTGCCGCGATACCGGCGGTATGGGTGCCATGCCCGTGGCCATCCTTCACCTGGTTATCCTTGGTGAATACGTTGTAGAGCCCGACCTGGGGATCGAGCTGTGATTTCAGGTCCGGATGGTCCGGATCGATTCCGGTATCGACCAGCGCCAGACGAATATTCTTCTTGCCTGGCATCACATCCCATGCCTCAAAGGCCTTGGTGACGGTTAGCTGGTATTGCTCCGCGCCAAGCGGATCATCTATTTGCAAGAGCGGCAAGATCTGCAAGTCATTAGCGCGCTTGATGCTAACTGGCTTGTCAAGCGTGTAGTAATAGTTGGGCTGAACCGCCAGAATTCCGGGCTGACTCTTGAGACTAGCAATGAGCTGTTCCGCTGTTTTGCCTGGCGGAATGACGATAGAGTAGACCCCATGTCTGGCCAGCACACGATCAATTACCCGCAGCGCATAGGGACTCACCGCAGTACTGCCGGGTTTCACCTTTACCAGCACCTCTTTGGTCGAGATGCCATCCGCCCGAAATTCGCCCGGAGCGAAAGTATTTTGCAGCAGCGCTTGCGGATTACTGATGCCGGCACCGCTACCGCAGCCTGCGGCGAAGGCCAGCAGTACACTTACGCCCACCCATGGAGCATTAGACATTATCAACCTCCCGACCAAACAAAAGGGCAGCACGCTTATTGTGCTACCCTTTAACCAGATTTTGCAATATGTTAATCCAAAATTTACCTACATTATTTAGATTTTCTGATCCCTGACCAGTCTCAGTCAATCAGTGATTTGCGCTCGACCTCGGTCACCTTGCCAAACTTGGCAAGCTGGCCTGCCAGTCCGGTCGTCTTGGTAACTATAGTCAGTGCATAGCGGGTGGGATCGAGATAACGGCGGGCTACTTCATGCACTTGCTGGCGAGTTACCGCTTTTACCTGAGATTGGTAACTGGTCAAATAATCGTCACCTAGCTCATAAAATTCCTGGTTGACGACTTGCGAAGCCAGATCCGAGTTAGCTTCCAGGCGCAATGCGAAGCTTCCCGTGAAGTATTCTTTGGAATGGCCAAGTTCTTCGTCCGTGGGACCGCTGGTTCGCATGTCTTCCATGGCACCTAGTAAACTCTTGAGTGCTTGCTCGGTGCTGGCTACCTTGGTCTGCAGCTCGAGCGTCAGCTTACCGGTATGCAAGCGTGGCATGAGCGAGCTATAGGCACCGTATGCCAGGCCCTGCTTGTCGCGAATGTCGCGATAAAGGCGACCGAGCGAACCACCGCCCAAGATATTGGCCATGAGCAGCAGCGGAAAGAAATCAGCATGCCGGCGCGGTATGGCAACATTTTCTAGCTGGATGAAACTCTGGTTTACTTCCATATCTATCAACCGTACCTGCCGCCCGGATAGCTGGGGCTCTGGCAATGCCGGCAACGCTAATCCAGCACCATTGCCATGCCAGGCACCAAGCCCGCCTTGCAGTGCGGCGCGCAGCTCGGCTACGGTCAGATCGCCTACCACCACCAGGAAAGCATTGCGCGGAAAGTAAAATTTGTGGTAAAAAGCGCGCAGATCGGCTGATTCGATGCGTGTCAAGCTAGAAAGCGTCCCGTGCACCAGGCGGCTGTAGGGATGGGTACCATAAATATTTTGGTTGGCTGCCAGCTCCAGAACAGCGTTAGCGTCATCGAGGGTGCTGTTCAAGGACGCCGTCCACTGCTCCCGCACGCGTGCCAGCTCTTCGGTGGCCAGCAACGGCTGTAGCAAGGAATCAGTAAAAAGTTCGAGACCGACTGCTAGATCTCGCTTTAACAGCGCTAGCTGGACCACCGATTTGTCTTCGTCACAGTACGTTGAAAAAGAACCACCCATGAAATCCATCGCTTCAGCTAATTGCTTGGCAGTACGCGAGAGGGTTCCCTTGGTCAAGAGATCGGCAGTCAGTGCCGCTACACCGGATTTGCCAGGCGGATCAGCTACGGCACCAGCGCGTAGCACCAGTTGAATGTTTACTATGGGAAGCTGGTGGCGCTCTAAAAAAAGAACTTTGAGCCCATTTTCCAGGTTAAAAATCAAAGGTCTAGGAATGGCAATGTCGGTTGCAGCTGACGCAGCAAGAAGCAGTGGCTCCCGCCAAGCTGGCGGAAAAACCAGTAGCAGGCAGACTAGAATAGTAGAGATTACCTGGCGAGCCATCAATCCTTGACCTCCTTGGCGGGAACCAGCGTGACCACCGATCGGTTCATGCGGGTAAACACTTTGGCCGCCACCCGCCGAATATCCTGCTTGGTGACAGCTCGAATCTTCGGCAGGAAATCATTAACTAGTTGCCAGTCGCGCAACGCTTCATTCGAGCCCAGTTGTGACCCTACCTCGAAGTTCTTTTGCTGACCGAATATGAAGCTAGCTTCTGCTTGATTGATCGCTTTTTGCAGCTCGTAATCAGTAACATCTTCGGTTTTCAGCCGTTCGAGCGCTTGGCGCAATTCTCGCTCCAGTTCAGCGGTGGTATGTTTAGGCAAGGGCACGGCATAGGCCAGAAAAAGCCCCGGATCGCGATTCTCTAGCGTCATGGCTCCGACCTCTTCCGCCAGCTGGCGCGTGTAGACCAGGTCGTGATACAGGCGAGCGGAGCGGCCCTTGGCCAAGATACGCTCTAGTACCTCCAAGGTATAAAAATCCCGGTCGCCTTTCGCTGGTATATGGTAGGCCACCATTACCGCTCCAGTCTCCACGTCACGTATGATCTCGACCCGTCTTTCGCCACTTTGCGGTACTTCTTGAGTGACCTCTGCGGTGGGAAGCTCGCCAGCCTTGAGGTGTCCAAAATTTCGTTTGATAATCTCCAAGGCTTTGACAGGTACAAAGTCACCTACTACTACGACGATAGCATTGTTAGGCAAATAATGCGCTTTGTAGTAATCATAGGCTTGATCGCGCGTCAGGCGTTCCAGATCCCCCATCCAGCCGATGACCGGCCACCGGTAGCTGTGCTGCGCATAAGCAGTGGCACCCAGCATCTCCCACATCATCCCGAAGGGACTGTTTTCGGTGCGCCAGCGACGTTCTTCCTTGACGACGTTCACTTCAGAAGCGAACTTTTCTGCCGGAATCAGCAGGTTGGCCATCCGATCGGCTTCTAGCTGAGCGGCTAGCTCGAGCTGAGCGCTGGGAAAGTTGATGTAGTATGCCGTGTAGTCTTCGGTAGTAAACGCGTTATTGTTGCCACCCATGGCGTTTACTAGCTCGTCATATTTACCAGTTGGATAGTTCTTGGAACCTTGAAACATCAGGTGTTCGCACAGATGAGATATGCCGGTCTGGCCTAACGGCTCATTACGAGAACCGACGCGGTACCAGACCTGGAAGCTGATGACCGGAGCGGTATGACGTTCCAGCAGCAGTACTTTCAGGCCATTTGGCAATACCTGCTCTTTGACTGGCAACGGTCTGGCCAAAGTGCTGGCAGTGGCTACCATACTAGTTACTGGTGGCTGGTTTACGGCAACATTAACTAGCTTGGCAGGCGCCACTGCCGCAGCTGCAGCAGTATCCGGCTTACCGGTTAGCAGGATGGCCAAGGCCAAAGGGAATAGCAGATTTTTGATCATGTTAGATCAGGGCTCCTCGGCTGATTGCTATAATTGTTTTCTTATTCACAAGGACCGGCTCAAGCGAAAGCTAGTTCGCGCAAGTCGGCTGCCACCAGCAATGGCGCACCGGTCTTGGCTTTGATCTCTTCAACTGTCACTTGCGGCGCTGTCTCGCGCAGTACTAGACCATTGGGCGTAACTTCGATGACCGCCAGATCCGAGACTATAAGATCAACCACTCTCTGGGCGGTAAGCGGCAGGTTGCATGCCTCTAGTATCTTGGGGGAACCGTCTTTGGCAACGTGCTCCATGGCGACAATCACTCGCTTGGCACCGGCTACCAGATCCATCGCACCGCCCATGCCCTTTACCATCTTGCCGGGAATCAACCAATTAGCAAGATCGCCCTGCGCCGAAACTTGCAAGGCGCCTAGCACGGTCAAATCGATGTGCCCGCCCCGGATCATGGCAAAGGAGTCAGCCGAGCTGAAGTAAGAGGTGCCCGGCAAATCAGTCACGGTTTGCTTCCCGGCATTGATCAGATCGGGATCCTCTTCGCCTGCCAAGGGGAAGGGACCAATGCCCAGCATGCCATTTTCTGACTGGAAGATCACGGTCATCCCTCCTGGAACATAATTGGCAACCAAGGTAGGGATGCCGATGCCTAAGTTGACGTAATACCCGTCCCGCAATTCTTGCGCGATGCGGCGAGCTATCTGGTTACGATCCAGAGCCATTGGCGAAATCTCCTCTTTTTCAAACGATCGATTGGCGGGTCAAACTGCTGTTACCTCGCGTTGGCGTACCGTGCGCTGTTCGATGCGCTTTTCATAACTGGCACCCTGAAAAATCCGATCGATGTAGATTCCCGGAGTGTGTACTTGATCGGATGCGAGTTCACCTACCGCTACCAGCTGCTCGACTTCGGCCAAGGTGATGGCAGCAGCGGTGGCCATCATCGGGTTGAAGTT
>JACQUT010000374.1 GCA_016267585.1 Cyanobacteria bacterium NC_groundwater_1444_Ag_S-0.65um_54_12 | reverse complement strand
GTGGTAGTGCGTTCGGGGCTGGTGGTGGCCACGGCAGCATTGCAGGTGGTGCCGCCGTAAATGTAGGTGCAAGTTAAAGCTGCTCGAGGGTACAAGAGTCTCATGTCTTTTCGTGAAGAAACTATTCCCGGTGCCCGTCAGCTAGCTGACGGCAAGAGACAGCAATGACAGAGCGTTTACCGGAGCTCGTCGTCCTGGCACCACCAACAACTGGTGGCGAGGTAGTGGATCTGGGCGGGAAAGCTGCTAATTTAGCGCGTGCTACGGCTTTGGGTCTGCCAGTGCCACGTTGGTTCGTCATCCCGACCACAGTATTCGAATGGTGCTCGTCAGCGTCCGGCATGCTAGCCGAGATCCGCGATCTGCTGGCACCGCTCGTTCATGCCGATGTCAGTCAGTTGCCAGCAACCAGTCAGGCGATCGCCGCCAAAGTGCTCGCGCTTCCCTTGCCCACCGCTATCACGGAAGCGATCAGCACAGCGTATCACCAGCATTTCGGCGAATCGGGCATGGTCGCAGTGCGTTCCAGCGCGGTGGGTGAAGACTCGGCTGCCCAGTCCTATGCCGGGCAGCTCGACACCTTTCTCTTTGTCAAGGGCGAAGCAGAGTTGCTGTCAGCAATTCGCCGCTGCTGGGCTTCTGCTTTTTCCAGTAGAGCGCTGTTCTACCGCGGACAAAATGGTCTGCCGCTCTGCAACTTCAGGGTAGCGGTGATTGTGCAAGAAATGGTCCACGGTGAGGTTTCTGGCGTACTTTTTACCGCCAATCCGCTCACGGGCAACCGCGACGAAGCGCTAGTATCAGCAACTTTCGGCCTGGGCGAGGGCCTGGTGTCCGGTGCGCTCGACGCCGACCACTGGGTGGTAAACAAGCATACCGGGAAAAGTCAGGTGGAGATTGCGACCAAGTGCGAGCGAATAGTACTCGACACGGCACGCGGCTGGGGAACTTGCAAGGTAGCAGTGCCAGAGCTAGACCAGGACAAGGTGACACTTACGGACTCGCAGCTTCGCTCATTGTTACAGCTGGGCGAACGCATCGCCGAACAATTCGGTACACCACAAGATATCGAGTGGACCATCAGCGCTGGCCAGATTTATCTGCTGCAAACCCGGCCGATCACCGTGTTGCCGCCAATGAAACCAGCCGGCAAACTTAACCTTTTCGACAACTCCAATATCATCGAGAGCTATTCCGGCGTCACCACGCCGTTGACCTTCACCTTTGCCAGTCGCGGCTACGAAATATTCTACCAGCAGCTCGGCGAAGCGCTGGGTTTCCCTCCGCGGCTTATCAAGCGCTGCAATCCGCTATTGCGAAACATGATCGCCCTGGTAGAGGGAAGAGTGTATTACAATCTGGGCAACTGGTACGCTTTGCTAGCTAACTTCCCAGCCTATCGGTATCTCAAGCGGTTCTTCGCCCAATCCATCGGCGCACGCAGTACCGAAGGCGGCCCGGCAGAGGGACCAGCACGCCAGCTCGGTCAGCTAGCTTATTTTGTTTACCGCTTATTACTTAATTACGCGCGCTGGGATAGCTCGGTAGAAAAGTTCGATCGGCACTTTGACGCTGTATACGAGCGAGTGCACGGACACGATCTTTTGCCTCTGGGAATAGCTGAACTAGTTGAACTGTATCTAGAACTGGAAGGAGAGCTGATCTGGGAATGGTCGGCTCCTATCGTGAATGACTTTTTCGCCATGCTGTTCTACGGCCTGCTCAAACAGTTGCTAACTAGCTGGCAGCTAGACGAGTCTGCTTCTTTGCAAAACGATCTCCTTTGCGGCGAAGGGGGAATAGTGAGCACTGAACCGACCCGGTACATCCTGGCAATGGCAAAAGCGGTACGTGCCGATTCCTCGCTCCGCGAGCTTTTTGCGCATACCGATCCCGCAGCGATCTGGGATATCATAAACGCTGATCCCGCCCATGCCGAATTTCTGGCGAAAGTAAAGGATTACCTCCAACGCTTTGGCTATCGTTGCATGGGCGAACTGCGGCTCGAGGCGATTCCGCTCACGGTCGACCCGACTTTTCTCTTTGTCAATATTGCTAACTATTGCCAGATTGCCGAGCGCGGCGGTGAAGCAGCGCTGGATTTTGGTGCGATAGAAGCTAGAGAGCGCGCGATTCGCACCCAGGCAGAGAGTTTGCTTCGCCAAAAGCTGCGTGGCCAGCCCTTCAAGTGGTTACTATTGAATCGGGTGCTGCAAGATGCCCGTAAAGCCGTCAAAAACCGTGAAAATATGCGGTTTGCCCGGACCAAGGCCTTTGGCCTCGTGCGTGAGATCTTCTCGGAAATTGGCTGCAAAATGCACCAGCACAACCTATTAGACCAGCCACGCGATATCTTTTACCTGAATCTCGACGAGATCATCGGTTGGTGCCAAGGCCGGGCTACCTGTACTAATTTGCGGCAGCTGGCCAATTTGCGAAAAGCCGAGTTTGACGGCCATGTCACTGCCACTCCTGCTGATCGTTTCGAGACCGCGGGGCCGGTATATCTGGATAACTATTTTGGCGAACCCGACCAGCCAGCGGTGGCGGATGAAACGGCCCAAGCAATTTTGCGCGGGACGAGCTGTTGCCCGGGTCATGTAAGAAATAGCGTGCGACTGATTCTTCCTGGTAGTTCGGACATGCGTTTGTCTGGTGAAATACTGGTGGCAGAGCGAACCGATCCCGGTTGGATCCCGCTTTACCCTTCGGCTAGCGGCCTGTTGATCGAACGCGGCAGCATCTTGAGTCATTCGGCGATCGTAGCTCGGGAAATGGGGCTGCCCACCATTGTCGGGATCAAAAATCTGACCAAGCGCATCAGCGATGGACAATATGTAGAGATGGACGCCCAAGCGGGAATAGTTTATCTCGATAGGCAGCCCACTAATAATGCTACGTAGCCCGATTCTGCGCCAGCTAGATCTGCCTAACCTGTTCACGCTGACTGGCTTGGCGCTTACCCTGCTTTCTATTACCTGGTCGATACAAGGACGCTTTGCTTTGGCCATACTGGGCATGATGTATGCTGGCTTGTTCGATCTGTTTGATGGGGTAGTAGCCAGAAAAATCCTCGAGCGCACACCATTACAGACAGCAGTAGGGAAACAGTTGGATAGCTTGGTAGATCTGTGCTCTTTTGGCCTGGGTCCGGTAGTGTTCGCTTATTGCTATGGTCTGCAGAGCTTTTGGGAAATACTGCTCTTGCTTTTTTATCTGGTAGCCTGCGCTTCGCGGCTAGCCTACTTTAACTGCACTGGAATGGCCAGCGAGGGGAAGACCGCTTTTTTTACCGGAATGCCAGTGACTTATGCCGCCTTGTGGATCCCCCTGGCTTTTACCATTCATCTCGGCTGTCCTGCGAGCTTAGTGCGCCCCTGGCTCGCCATCTGGTATGGCGGGATCGCCGCAGCAATGGTTGCTGGTTGGAAAATCCCCAAGCCCCGCGGGTCATGGTACGGGGTCTTCGGGTTCTTGGCTTTGCTGCTCACTGCTTACTACGCCTGGGCAATCTGGCATGGGTAGCTGATTGCTTGTTCGGATGCTTGCTAGATAGGAGATGACGTTTGGAAATTCTTCCGGTAGAGATCAATTCACCATTGTTTGCAGAGTTTATCGACCTCCCCTGGCGAATCTATTCGGATGAACATGCGTGGGTCCCGCCGCTCAAGGCCGCGGTAACCAGCGAACTCTCTGCCACTAATCCATTTTTTAATCATGGCAAGGTGCAGCTTTTCGCCGGTCTAGATTCCGCACGTCGGGTCGTGGGCAGAATCGCCGCTTCCATCGATTATTCCCTGGCCGACCCACAAATCGGGCATTTTGGTTACTTCGAGGCCATCGACGATCAAAAACTGGCGCAAATGCTGCTGACTGCTGCTGAAGACTGGTTGCGCTCGCAAGGGAGAGCGGCAATCCATGGCCCGGTCAATTTGCACATCTTCAATCAGTACCGCTTGATGACTGACGGGTTCGAACGTCCGCCCTTTTATGGTGAACCGCGATCGCCCCGGTATTACGCTCCGTTACTGCTGGCTAACGGTTACCAGCAATTGACCTACTGGCGCAGCTGGGATATCCCCTGCAGTTTCATGCAGGCGTTCAAGCGAGCGGTGGGACAAAAAGCGGCTAGCTATCAAGGCCTGCTTGAACGTTACAGCATCGAGCGCTTTGCCATCGAGCGCTTCGATCAGGAATGCGCCGCTCTCTATCCGGTGGTGCTGGAAACCTATGCCGAGAATTATGGTTACTCGGCAATCAGTCGCGAGGAATTCATCGGACGCTTTTTTGAAGCCAAGGATATAATTTGCGTGCCAGTGAGCCGCAAGACGCTAGAACTAGCTACCGGCGAGCTGGTCGCCTATTTGTATACTTATAACGATCCGTCTGCCGCCTTCATCGCCGCTAACGGCGAAATCAGCCAGCTTTCGTTAGCTGACGTCAAACTGCAAACGCTGGTCTTGCACACGGTAGGTATTTGCAAAGCGCACCGTAAGTTCGGCCTGGTGGAGGTAGGCCTTGATCAGGTACTGGACGATATTTTGCGCTTGCCATTCCAGCTGGTGATCGGAGCTCTGGTAAAAGAGGGTCCGGCTGTTTATGCTGCTACTGGCCTGCCAGCGTCACGAAGTTACGGGATATTTGCCAAATCATTGTATTAATAGTTACCAGGGTTTGCCAGGCTTTGACCATCAGGATAACAATGCAACATAGCAACTCTCGTACTGCCGTTCATTATCGCATAAGGCAAACCGGGGAAGTTGTCAGCGAACCAGTTTTTGCCGAAGCCGCCCTCCGCTGGTTTTACGAGAGTAGAACCGGTGCTTGGCTTTTCGAGCGGTTTCTCAATAATGGCTTTATTAGCTGGCTCTATGGCAAGTGGCAAGAAAGACCAGCTAGCCGGCGGCAGATCCGAGCCTTTGCCACCACTTACGGTATCAATCTCGCTGAACTGGAGCTGCCAGTAGACAGTTATCCCAGTTTCAACGCCTTTTTCTGCCGACGCCTGAAGCCCGGTGCCCGTCCTTTTGCGGAAGATCCAGCGATTTTACCAGCACCGGCTGACGGCAAGATTCTGGTCTTCCCGCACCTGGCAGCAGAACTGCTGCTGCCGATCAAAGGCAACACCGTTTCGCTGAGTGTGTTGCTGGCATCCGAGGCAGCAGCAAGACCCTATTCAGGCGGAACTGGCATGGTAATCCGTCTGGCTCCTTATGATTACCATCGCTTCCATTTTCCGGATACCGGTCGGGTCGGTATGGCTAGCCTGATTCCCGGGCGTTATCATTCGGTAAACCCCATTGCGCTGGCCAAGGTTTCGCAATTGTATTGCCATAACAAGCGTGCGGTGACCTGGTTCGACTCCGAAAATTTTGGACGAATCGCCTACGTGGAAGTAGGAGCTCTCGGGGTAGGCTCAATAGTCCAGACTTATGATCCTGGGCATGTCAGACGAGGGGCAGAAAAAGGTTACTTTCAATTTGGCGGATCGACATTGCTGTTGCTTTTCGAGCCGGGGGTCGTTGAATTTGCCGCCGATCTGATCTGGTCATCGCAAGCCGGGATCGAGAATTCCATAATAGCTGGCAGCGCTATAGGAAAAAGGCCATGAGTACCGAACAAAATCAGGTTGTCACTACTTTCCCACAACGCCTCTGGACTTACCTGCGCGAAATGTTTCCCTTGCAGGTGAATGTTCCGGCAGCTTTGCTAGGTTTTTTTGTCTTCTATTTCTTACTACAAGTGATATATGACATACGACCACTCCATATAACGCCCCAGAGCTTGACCGGTGCTCTGACGCTGCTGGCTTTTTCCTTGCTGACGCGCATTTTCGACGAGTTCAAAGACCTCGAGTCAGATCGCTTACTTTTCCCGCAACGTCCCCTGCCAGCTGGTCGCGTATTGCCGCGAGACCTGCAAGCACTCGGATGGTTTCTTGCTGGAATGATGGTGACACTGAATCTTTTCTCGGGAAAAGCGTTCATTGGCCTGAGCATTTTGCTAGGCTACGGACTCTTGACCTATAAATACTTCTTTTTGCCGGAACTACACCGTAAGAGTCTATTGCTGACGGTAGCAACCCATAATCCACTGGTTTTCGTTTCGCATCTTTATATCTTGTCGGTATTTTTGGCAGATTATCGGCAAAGTTTTTGGGCAGTCCCACCTGCAGTTTGGTTAGCCATTCTCTTGTTCTGGCTACCGGTGTTAAGCTGGGAATTTAGCAGAAAAATCCGTGATAAATCGGAAGAAACCGCATATGTGACTTATTCCCAAATTTTTGGGCCAAGATTGGCTGGTATGCTGCCAGTATTTTGCCTTACCTTGGCAACCCTGTTAGCCTGGTGGTTTGCCAATCAGCTCGCCTGGTCCGTTTATTTTCGCCTGGCTCTATTGTTTGCCTACGGCTTTGCCATGTTCGGTTTCGGGCGCTGGCAGTGGAAGCAAAGCCCTCGAACTTCGTATCTCAAGCCTTTCACAGAGAAGTTCGCTTTGTTGCTTTATTTGAGCTTTTTAGTGGAGCTTATTGCACGTTATGGGCTGCAATGACGACCATGATGATGGGAGCCCGCAAGCGTTCCCACTCACAGGCTCCCAGCCTATTATTTCCCATTGCGGAAGGTGGCCATCCCGTTTCTAGTTTTCACTAGAATCGCGGGAACCACCGGGTACCGATTCTGGTATCCGGCGTCCCAGGCTCGGAACCGATACCCTATTTAGGTGTAAGAGTATTTTACTGCGGTGCCATCCAAATGCAACAAACAAGCGTGACTTTTATTGTAACTGCTCATCAGGGTTGCTTTCTGGCTCTTGACCAGCCGTGCAAGCACAGCCGGGAAACCCTGTATCCGGGTACTATCCGCCAGCGGTGGCGTCAATTCTAGAGGCCCCGTGCCTCACGTACGCAACAGTACGCTGCGGCCCGGGGCCTACGAGAGCGCTCAAGAAAGTCTCCTGGTGAGCAGTTACCTTTTATTTCTTGCCAAGCAGGTTACCAAGCACCATGGTCCTTGACTGGACAAATATCAGTATCTGTCAAGTGGTGTTTCGGGTTGATATAACCAGGCGAACAGGTCGCATCTGGCGAAAGTGGCGGCGAAGCAGATACCGTAGCTGGCTCCTCTTGCAACCAGCCAGGGGATGTGGTGTCATTCGTTGGATAAGTTGCCAGGGGCGTGGCAACTGGCTCAGCGCTTGGCCAAATTGCCGGAAGATATGGGGTAGGTTTCACCAAATCAGGTGGTGCCGAACGATGCGCCACTTGTGGTGGAGCTTTCCAAGGGCAACCGGCTAATGCTGCGACCAAAGCAGACAGACAGATGATCGAATAACGGTTCATAAGTACCTCCAAATGATCCCTGAATTGCTATGCGATTTGACAGGGGGCTTCTTCCAATACCGACAATGCGGGCAGATCCATTTGCTCCCGCGCCCAGGTCATCGTGCGTGCAATACCGGTCTCGAACATTACTTGCGGAGCGTAGCCCAACAACTGACGGGCGCGACTGATATCCGCCTGTGAGTGCCGAATATCGCCCTTGCGAGCTTCGGCAAAGAGCGTCAAACCTTTATGGTTTGCTGAACGGCTGATAGCTTCGGATGCCTGCAATACGCTGATCGCTTGGCCAGTACCGATATTGATACAGGTATCCTTGCAATCATCCGGAGCAAACAAGGCTAATAAATTGGCTTGAGCGACATCATCCACGTATACGAAGTCCCTGGTTTGCAGCCCATCACCATGAATGGTCATGGGTTGTCCTCGAATAGCTACCGCAATGAAACGACTCAGAACTCCCGAATAAGGTGAGAAAATATGTTGTTTTGGTCCAAATACGTTGAAATATCGTAGAGATATTGGCGAAATACCATGAAGATGCGCATAAACCCCGGAGTATATTTCGTCTAGCCATTTTTGTGCGGCATAAGGCGATAATGATTGCAGAACCGCCGTTTCCTTCAGAGGGATATCGGCATTATCTCCATAAATAGCAGCTGAACTTGCCAAGACGACCCGTTTTATCCCGGTTTCTCGAGCCGCTTCCAGAACGTGTAGCGCTCCAGTCGCATTGACTTCGTGTGCTAGTTGTGGTTCCAAAATAGACTTGGGGACTGATACGATAGCTGCTAGATGCAATACTGCTTCACAACCCCGCATAGCATCAAGTAATGTTTTAAAATCACGAATATCTCCCTCTATGAAGTGGATTTTCCCCTCTATGCCACGCAAGTTAGCAATGGAACCTGTTGTCAGGTTGTCCAGGATAGTAACATCCAGTCCTTGTCTAACTAGCAGCTCTGCGCTGTGCGAACCTATAAAACCTGCGCCTCCGGTAATAAAAATCCGCATTTGTAAGTATTTCTCCTTCCTCATTGGAGCTGTAATCTGCAAATTATCGTGCACCTGTTCGATTCAGGACAACAGATATGGTTCTTAACAGTATGATCAAGTCAAACCGGAGAGAACGGTTCTTTACGTAATAAAGGTCATACTGTAGTTTTTCTTCCGCATCTTTTATGGAAGCACCATAGGGATAACGCACTTGTGCCCAACCAGTTATACCGGGCAGCACTAAATGCCGCAGCTGATAAAACGGTATTTCCTTTGCTAAGGAAAAAATGAATTCCGGTCGTTCAGGTCTCGGGCCAACTAGGCTCATTTCACCGGTTAATACATTAATTAGTTGCGGTATTTCATCGATTCTTGTCTTCCTTAGAAACTTTCCCAGTTTAGTCACACGATTGTCATTTTTTTGCGTCCAAGTTGCGCCATTTTTTTCGGCATCAGTACGCATGG
>JACQUT010000373.1 GCA_016267585.1 Cyanobacteria bacterium NC_groundwater_1444_Ag_S-0.65um_54_12 | reverse complement strand
GTGCTAGACCAATGGCTAGGAATTCTTATCAGTAAAATTTCTCCCTTAACTTTTGCTCTGGCAGTAGAACCTTGGGTATATTGCAAATCAATTTCCATAGCGCAACCTGACAGCGTGCTCAAGAAAGCACCTTGCAATTTTGATCTGGTTAGTTACTGTTTGCTGATTTTTTCGATGATTCGCGATTCCAGCTGAGCTTTAGGCATGTATCCGACCAAGCGCTCTAGCGGTTGACCGTCTTTGAACAAAATCAGAGTCGGTATACTCATGACGCCATAACGTTGCGCGGTATCGCCATTTTGATCTACATCCACTTTTACTACTTTTAGCTTATCACCGTGATCTTGAGCGATTTCCTCTAGTATGGGAGCAATCATCTTACAGGGACCGCACCAAGTTGCCCAGAAGTCTACAAGAACTGGCTTTTCCGCATCAAGAACCTCCTTGGTGAAGTCGGCATCCGTGACAGCCTGCGTCTTGCTCATGATTAATTATGGTCTCCTTGCCTAGTTTTATTGATAACCTATTTTACACTGTCAAGCTGTTACTAGAGCTTGTGCGGCTACCAAGTCCAGTGCGGCCCCCAGGCGAGCAAAAATATCACAGGCTTCCCTGGTGGTATCTTGGGCCGCCATTACATCACCGGCAGACCGGAAGATGCGGGCCGCTCGCAAAAGCGCGCGGCCTAGCTCTAACGGATCTCCTGACATGCGCAATTTAGCAATGGCGGCCCGGGTCACTTCGGCAGCTCCTTTCGGATCGCCGCTCAATGCTTGAATTTCTGCTAGCAGCGTTCCAACAATGGCACTTTCCTCATCATTGCTAGCAGCCTCGGCCAGCTGCCGAGATTGCAACAGTACCCGCTGGGCTTCTTGCCAATCACCAGCTAGCAGGTAGGCATGACCCAGGCAACGTAATACCTCAGCGGCATAAGCGCGTGCGCCGATGCTTTCTAGTAAGCTGAAAGAACGGTTCAAATTATCTAGCGCAGCAATGCCTTGGCCGGTGGCGATCGCCAGTTTACCAAGGCCGCAAGCGACTGCTGCTTGCCCCAACGGAGTGCCAACCCGGCTGTAAAGATCAGCTGCTGCTCGCAAGGCGCGTTCCGCCTCCGGAACTTTCCCCATAGCTAATAGTAAGTTTCCTAAGTTGTTCTGGGTATCAGCAGCCATGGCGACATCACCTATTCGGCTATATATCTTGAGTGCCCGGCTGTAGGCTTCGGTGGCAATGGCCCATTGACCTTGGCCAGCGTAGGCCAACGCCAAGTTGTTAGAAACCGCCGCGATACCAGGCACGTTTTTAGTAACTTCGCGCAGTGCCAGGCTTTTTTGATAATGCTCGGTCGCTTCGGCAAACTGCCTTCGAAAGTAAGCTCCATTACCTAGTACATTGTAAACTCCCGCCATTTCGTGCTGCCGATCTGAGCCAGCCAGTAGCGCAAGAGCTTCATAGCAACCAGTTTGTGCCGAATCCCATTCACCCAGCCGTTGTTGAATCTCGCTGCATGTGGTGAGCAACTCCGCACGTTCCACCGGATCCGCTTCGCAAGCGAGACGATCCTTACAGCGTGCCAAAGCCGCTCGGGCATCACCCTTACGAATTAGAGCCTTGATGGCTTGACTGTGGCATTCTCTGGCTAGCGGGTCATCATCCAAGCGTGCCAACGCGGCCTCCAGGTGTTCTAATGCTGTATTTAGATCGCCGGCCATAATTTCTACTTTTGCCAGACCGGCGAGGATTTTGGCACGATCGACGCCTGGCACATTGTCATTAGCCTTTTCTAACCATTCCAATGCCTGGCGGTAGGCATGTAGTGCTTCGGCTACGGCAAAACCCAGGCGAGCTTGCTCAGCTGCCAACAATAGATAGCGGCAGGCTTTATCCGGAGTCTCGGAACGGACATAATGAAAGGCGAGCGTACGTGCCGCTGCTCGAGCATCATTTCCGGCCGCCTCTTCAATAGCATCGCCAACTTGTCGATGTAGATCGCGACGGTTGGCCAACAATAGATTCTGGTAAGCCACTTCTTGTATCATCGCCTGCGTGAAGGCAATCTCTCCCGTCGAGCGACTATATACGAAACCGAGTTTCGATAATTCCACAATACCGGCAACCGGATCGTATCCGGATACGCGTCGTACTATTTGGGCATCGAAATTTTTTCCTATAACTGCTGCCAGCTGGATTAACCGACGCAAACTGGGCTGCAGGCGATCAAGACGCGCCGAGATCGCTCCTTGCACGGTAGTAGGAAGACGAAATTCACCAGACGGACGGTCAATTCCCCAAGTAGCACCTTTGCGTAACAAAATTCCGCCATCGATCAGCGAATGCATTAGCTCTACCAAATAGAACGGATTACCCTCGGCTCGTGCCAGTACCTGATCCAGTAGGTTTTGTACGGCAGGTGGCAGTCCTTCACGCGTCGCTCCTAGCAGCGCCTCCACAATGACTAATGTCTCTGACGGCGCCAGCGGACGCAAAGTGATCTGGGTAAAATCAACCTTTTCGTCCAATGGTAATTCTGTAAAGGCAGAATCAGGGCGGCTTTGGCATAGTAACATCAGCCGCAGGCTTTCATCCTCTGCACCGATGCGATCCACCAAGCTGACAATCCACTCCAAAGAAGCTTCATCCGCCCAGTGCATGTCCTCTAGTGATAACAAGAGGGGAACTTGACTAGCCTGTGCCAGCAGCACTTCGTTAAGAGCCAGGAAAGCTGCCATACGTTGTTGCTTGGGCGAAAGGCTCTTTACCTCCGGATGATCGAATTGAATTCCTAAAAGATGCGACAGCAAGGCAATGGTACGCCCGTCGTCATGGGGTAATACAGGACCCAAGCGCTCTGGCAGATGATCGAGGATTTCTTGTGTGGAAGCATGGTCTGGCAAATTAAGCCAATGATGGAGTAAGCTGGCCACCACCGCATAGCCAGTTTGCTGCTCATAGGATAGACCTCGCGCCCATAAGATCTGGGCACGCTGATATCTGGCTGATCGAATGAACTGTCGCGTCAAGGTAGACTTCCCGAGCCCCACATCACCGATCAACGATATGATCTGAGGGCGGCCGTTCATGGTAGTTTCCCAACAGCCTCTTAGCTTGGCGATCTCATTATCGCGCCCCAGTACCACCTCGTCTTTCTCGGGTAATTTCGTCGTACGGGCCTTGATCCCTGCTAACTCGTAAACCTGCACCGGCTCGGCTTTTCCTTTGACCTGAATAGGATCGAACGCTTCGAAATTAAAAGCATGCTGGGCCAGGGAATAGGTATCGGAAGTTACCAGTACCTTGCCAGGCCGAGCGTTAGCCTCCATGCGTTGCGCTAGATTGACGGTATCTCCCATCACGGTATAGTCCGAGCGTTGATTGCCACCAACCGTACCGGCTACTACCAGGCCGGTGTTCAATCCGATGCGTACCTTGAGGCCAATTCCGGTTCGCGCCTCAAGTTCTTCGGCATGTCTCTTGGCTGCTACTTGCATTTCCCAAGCGGCACGTACTGCTCGCTCGGGATCATCTTCATGAGCTATGGGAGCGCCAAAAAGCGCCATTATGGCATCGCCGATATATTTATCTACCACTCCGCCATAGCGATAAATCGGTTCCGTGAGAACCTTGAAGAAGTTATTGACGATTTCTGTTACTTCTTCGGGGTCTAACTTCTCAGACATAGCGGTGAAGCCAGACACATCAGTAAACAATACCGTTACTACCCGCCGATCAGCTTCGGGGCTCTGTCTGGTAGACGAGAATACCTCATTCGCTCGCTGGACTGGCTCTGGTGCCGCTGCCCCGGAACTCTGCAGCATCGCACCACATTGCGCACAGAACCGTTGCCCTTCCTTGACTGGTGCCTGACAAGCAGAACAAACTTGAGCTAGCTTTGCACCGCACTGGCTGCAAAATTTTGCACCCTCCACGGCGGGAGCGGCACAGCTAGGACAATTCAATGCGATCCTCCGCTAAGCGGGCAACGCTCTCTCTTAACTATACCACTTTATCACCCGAAAAATTGCGTTCAATAGCCTGCTTTTTCGGCAAGCCAAACGATCGCCAGAGAATTGACATCTACACCGATCTCATGTGAACGCTTACGGATGCGCGACAACAAAGCAACTGGTAGACTCAGCGTAAGTTCAGCCATACCGTTAGCTGGCGGCATAACGGCGTGATCATTGTGTTCCGTTGAAACCGCCGGTACAGCGGTGAAGGCAGGCGGCATAGTTCCTGAGCGGCGATCGTCAGCAATGGCAGGGCGCGGCGAGCGCCTGGCAATTGGCCGTCCCGTATATTGGGAATCGAAACCTTCTGTAGGCCCTACTCCTTCGGCACGATGATAAGTACGAACCTTGGGCGCTC
>JACQUT010000046.1 GCA_016267585.1 Cyanobacteria bacterium NC_groundwater_1444_Ag_S-0.65um_54_12 | reverse complement strand
AGTGTATACATGTTATAAAGATAGACGAAATCTAAACTGAAAGGCGATCATCGAAGGGCTATTCTAAAATGTCAACTGTACTAAAGACCTGCTATATCAATATAGTGGGTCACTGGAATGTAGCTATCTTCACGCCAGAGTGGCTGGTCTCGAAGATCTTCGATACCAGCCAAATACAACTTCAGTTCTCGCCACTTCCTGGAATCTGGCCGCGATTTACTGGCCGCGATGTTACGATAATGCCGTCGCCAGATCGACTGATCGTTGAGCCGGCATCGCTTAGTGATGACCTGTTAACCCTATCCTCAAACATGGCGGAAAAAATTCTCGAGATGCTAAGCCACACGCCAATTTCTGCCATTGGATTCAATTTCCTTTATGAGCATAGCAATCCAGATGCGGAACTTCTTCGACGTTTCCAGGATCTTGATACTAAGCTGCTTGGGGAAGCCGGCTTCGATGTTGAACGTCGGCAAACTGTCAAACAAATTCGCCAGGAGCATGGTGTACTTAATTTGAAGACAATATTAGATGACCAGTCAATCTTATTCGAATTCAATTTTCATCAAAATATAAAGAGCAATGAAGAAGCGCTCGCTGCAATCCGGCATAACATGGTGCAATATAGGGACAAAGTGGCGCAAATATTGACAGAGAGCTATTGTCTGGTCCTGGAGGGGCGAAATGAAAACATCGAGTCTGCCACCCGCTGAAGCTCTATCGCTAGCTTTTCCGGAAAGGCAGGGATATGAAACGGTGACTGTCGACGAACTTTCGCAATTTCCTGATGTAGAATCTAGTCCATTTGAGAAATCGGCAACCTCTCTTGAACTCTCAGTCTCCATAACTGTCCAACGCGGATGGGACCCAAAGTGCGTGATTCTTGGATTCAATCTCCAGGAAGAGAGGAGAAAGGCGATGATTGCCGACATTAATGCAAGAATTAAGAGGATGTCAAGATAAGTCTCACCAATAATTGAAATTCTCCCACAGCCGTGCATTTCACATACCGCAAACCAGGAAAAGATCTCGAGCAAGGCGATATCCTTGCCAAAATGCCAGAGATCCAGAAGCAGCTTGGAGAGTTTCATCCTCACTATGCCAAAAGTGAAGACTGCTGTTACTTTATAGTTTTGACACAGACATGCGATCTTGTCAGACGAGAAACTAACGCTTGCAAGGCCATGTACATTTCACTTGCTGCAGTTCTCCCATTTTCTCTATTGATGGAGCAGCAATTGTCGGTGATACAACGAAGCGACAGGGAGAAACGGCTTCGCTATGCATCAGAAGAGCACAAGGATCGGATGCATGACTTTCTGGAACGCCTGTTAAACAATAACGAGCCTGGCCATTTCTACCTGCATGAGGATCACACGATTGGCTTCGAAAAATCTATGGTCGCATACTTATCGCTCTCTGTTGCCGTCAAAGCGGATCCCTATTACTCTATCTGCCTGGATGCCAGGGTCATTGGGATGATGGAAATCTTCCAGGCTAAGCTTGGCTGGCTGGTAGGCAATCTTTATTCTAGGGTAGGAACTCCAGACTGGGTGCCAGATACCGTTAATCAAGCTGGATTCGAGTCGATGATAGGGGCGCATCTAGATCAGCTCTGCTCCTGGTTTCCAAAGCGCTATCTTGATAAGATTTCAAAGGAAGAAAAACGCTTGAAGCAATCTAAAAAGGAAGAAGAAAAACAATCTGAAGACGCAAGTTACTTGATGACAATTGATGATCTTCAATCTCTTGTACAATATCTTGAAACTCAGGAGAAACAGCGAAAGGAACAGATTATTTCTCGGATCCAGGAGAAAGTAACCGAACTCGACTCGCAATTTACGAAATCATTTGGTCGGAAATTGACAATTGAGCTTCGAAATGACCCTGTATTCTCCCAACTCGTGGGGAAGGGATAAGCTACTTCCGAGAGGCCCTATATTTTTTTTATTTTCCCATTCCTTCACGGTTTGCCGGGAATTCCTTGCTGCCAATACTGCTAGCTCATTCAACCTATTCTTACTAAATTGAGGCTGTGCGGTGTGATAGCAGCGGAGGGCAAAACCAATGAATGTCACAGCAAGTGGAAACTCGAATGAGCCAGGCGATCGGCTGGATCTGCTGAACCGGCCGGATAAAAAACCGCGGCCAGTTGCTTGGGACCGGCGATTTGGCTGTGTGCGGTTGGGTGAAATAGAAATCGATCTTACGGAGCAGGAAGCACGCCACAGCGGTCGGAGCACCGTCCTCACTTCTCGCGAAGTGGCCATTTTACAATACTTGCTCGCGCATCGCGGCAGCTGGATCTCTGCCGAAGAGCTACTGGAGCGCGCATTGGGCTATCCGGCGCACTATGATAGCCCAGGAATCATAAGGGAACATGTCAATCAGCTTCGTGAGAAGATCGAGCCTAACCCTGCCTTACCCCGCTTGCTGCTTAGTTTGCCCCGTCTAGGTTATCGCCTGGCTATCGCTACCTGACTCTACTACCGCGGCGCCCTACCAGATCGAGGGCACGCAATCTGACCAGTGACCTGGCTAGCGCAGTCTCCAGCTCGGCGGTCTTTTCGCGATCGAGCTGGAGCCGCGCCCGCTCCTCGGCAGTGCGTGCTCGCAGCTCATCGATTTCCGCAGCGAGTTCGGCTGCCGGCGCGAGGATGGTCACCTTGGTCGGTGCTACGTCCAAAAACCCCCCCATGACAGCCACTATTTGCTCTGCTCCAGCGCTTTTGACCAAGAGCAGATCGCTCGCGAGCGCCGTAAAAAAAGGGGTATGGCCAGGCAAAATTCCCAGTTCGCCATGCTTGCCCCGTACCTGGATGAAATCCGCATCTTGGCGCAGCACCACGCGATCCGGAGTAATTATCTCCAGCGCGAACGTCATTTACTTGCCCTCGCTAGTGAGCTTGTGACCTTGCTCACAAGCTTCCTCGATACCGCCCACCATGTAGAAAGCCTGTTCAGGCAAGTCATCGTGCTTGCCTTCGACGATTTCCTTGAAGCCCCGGATGGTATCGGTCAATTTGACGTACTTACCGGACATTCCGGTAAATACTTCCGCCACGAAAAAGGGCTGCGACAGAAAGCGCTGCAGTTTGCGTGCTCGAGCGACGATTAACTTGTCTTCGGTTGATAGCTCTTCCATGCCCAAAATAGCGATGATATCTTGCAATTCGCGATACCGCTGCAGAATACGCTGCACTTCGCGGGCCACGGTATAGTGCTCTTGCCCCACGATGGCAGGATCCAGGCTGCGCGAGGTAGAAGCTAGCGGATCTACCGCAGGATAAATCCCGAGTTCAGCGATCTGGCGGGACAGCACGGTAGTAGCATCGAGATGCAAGAAAGCCGTGGCGGGCGCTGGATCTGTCAGGTCATCCGCTGGCACATAGATGGCCTGCACCGATGTGATAGAGCCCTTGCGCGTGGAAGTGATGCGTTCTTGCAGCTCGCCCATTTCGGTGGCTAGCGTGGGCTGGTAGCCGACTGCCGAGGGCATGCGGCCCAGCAGAGCTGAAACCTCGGAACCAGCCTGCGTGAAGCGGAAAATATTGTCGATGAAGAGCAAGACATCTTGCCCCATTTCGTCACGGAAATATTCTGCCATGGTGAGGGCGGATAATCCTACCCGCATGCGCGCACCTGGCGGCTCATTCATCTGGCCGTATACCAGGCAGGTTTGCTTGATGACACCAGAATATTGCATTTCTATATAAAGGTCATTTCCCTCGCGCGTGCGTTCGCCGACGCCACCGAATACCGAAACTCCGCCATGATGTTGAGCTATATTATGAATCAACTCCATGATGATGACGGTCTTGCCTACCCCGGCGCCGCCGAACAGGCCTACTTTGCCGCCCTTGGCATAAGGGGCGAGCAAATCGACTACCTTGATGCCGGTCTCGAAGATCTGTGGCGTAACTTCCATATCCACTAGCTTGGGTGCGGGACGATGAATAGGCCAGCGCGTGACAATGCCTTGGGGTGGCGGCATCTCATCGACTGGTTCACCTATGACATTGAATATCCGTCCCAAGGTGGCCTCACCCACCGGTACCGTGATGGGACTTCCGGTATCACGAACCGCCATGCCGCGGATCAAGCCCTCGCTGGAATCCATGGCAACGGCGCGGACGCGCTTATCGCCAAGATGTTGCTGTACTTCACAGATCAAGCGGACTGGCTGTCCGCCGCGTTCAAAAGTGATTTCCAGCGCATGGTAAATTTCTGGCAACTCCCCGCCGGGGAAAAATACGTCAACTACCGGTCCGCGAACCTGAGTGATTTCGCCAATGTTCGAGCTGGTAGCAAATTGTGTGCTCATGCCTCTCTATACCTTCTATCCTTTCAGGGCTTCCGCACCGCCCACTACTTCCAGGATTTCCTGCGTGATGCTTGCCTGTCGTGCCTTGTTGTAGATCAACGTCAAGTGATCGATCATCTCACCGGCCGCTTTGGAAGCTGATCCCATCGCTACCATGCGACTTGCCAGCTCAGATGCTACCGCATCGAGCATGGCCTGATAGATAGTCGTTGTGAGATAGGCAGGGATGACTTCATCCATCATGCGCTCGGCATCCGGCTCAAACAGATAGGGAATCCTTGGCGCACGTTCTTGATTTGCTATTTCCGGCAACTGCGAGGGAAGCAGTTCAAATAGTGCTGGTTGGTAGCGCATCATGCTCTGGAACCTGGTAAAGATCAGCTCCACGCGATCGAATTGACGCGATTCGTAGAACTTTCGCGCTTCTTCGGCCAGCACCGTGGCCTCGGCATAGGAAGGGATGGCCGCTAATCCCGATATTCGACCTACCACCGCAAAACCGCTTTGGCGGAAGAAATTTATCCCTTTTGTTCCCACCAGCAGTAGCTGCGCTCCGATCGCTTCGCCCTGCAGCTCGCGCAGTCGCGCCAGAGCATGACGCAGTAAATTAGCGTTATAGCCGCCGCAAAGACCTTTATCGGAAGTGATGATGACCAACAGAACTTGTTTGACCTCGCGCCGTTCGAGTAACGGATGTTGAACTTCACCTGGTGGCAATTGCGTCACTAACTGAGCAAAGAGCTGGCTTAGCTTGTCAGCATAGGGACGACTGGCCAACACCCGTTGCTGAGCCCTGCGCACCTTGGCGGCGGCTACCATTTCCATGGCTTTGGTGATCTTCTGCGTGCTCTGCACACTCTTGATGCGGCGTCTGATCTCCTTGGTATTCAGTGGCACATCGGCACTCCTCTGCTACTGAGCGGCCCGGAGCCGGCGGCTCGCGCTGCAGTGAACCTCTCCTGGTCAGCAGTTACCGCGTAGCTGGTCATGGTTTCATTCCGCCGGCAAATATTGCGCTCTTGAAAGTATTTACAGCTGCTTGGGCCGCGGTGCGTTCTTGCTCCTCGAACTTTCCACTTTGCGTGATGCGATCGACCAGTTCACCCTGGCTGGCTTTCAGGTAGGCCAATAGCTCGGTCTTGAAACGCGCTATTTGGTTTACTGCGATGTCATCCAGCATGCCAGCGGTTGCCGCGTGGATGAGGATCACTTGCTGACCTACCGTGAGGGGTGAGTATTGTGGCTGCTTCAATAGCTCAGTAAGTCGCTGTCCGCGCGCTAATTGCGCTTGAGTAGCCTTGTCCAGCTCGGAAGCGAACTGGGCAAAAGCTGCCAAATCGCGATACTGTGCCAGTTCCAGGCGTAACTTGCCAGCCACCTTCTTCATGGCTTTGGTCTGGGCGTCCCCACCTACCCGCGATACCGAGATACCCGCGTTGATGGCCGGACGGATGCCGGAATTGAACAGATCGGTTTCCAGAAAGATCTGCCCATCGGTGATGGAAATGACATTGGTTGGGATGTAAGCAGAGACGTCTCCCGCCTGGGTTTCGATGATCGGCAGAGCAGTCAGCGAACCACCGCCGTGTTTATCATTCAGCTTGGCTGCGCGCACGAGCACCCGACTGTGGAGATAGAATACATCGCCGGGGTAAGCTTCACGGCCTGGCGGACGGCGCAAGAGCAGTGACATCTGGCGATAAGCCCAGGCT
>JACQUT010000378.1 GCA_016267585.1 Cyanobacteria bacterium NC_groundwater_1444_Ag_S-0.65um_54_12 | reverse complement strand
CGGTTTTTTTGGCTTTTTCGGCAAGAACATGGTCGAAATTTTAGCTGCGGTTGACACCAATGTTCCGGGCAAGAGTAAGCTAGCACGCGAACAAAGTAGCGCCGAGCGGCATGCCAATGCGGGAATCGGTCCATGGAACGCACCGCTGCCGAGCGCCGCTAACAGCAGCGAGTCACCCGAGCTGACCGTCAAGCCAACTGCGCCCGGTGCCATGATCAGCGTAGCTGAGAGCAAGCCGGATCTGAAATATCTGGCTGAACAGGTAAGATCAGCTGTCATAGAAAACCTTTCTGGCCAGGTGCGCGATGCAGTATGGCAAGCTGTCGAGACAACGGTAGGCCAAGCCATGGAAACTGCGGTAGGTGGTGTGGCGGAAAAGGTGGAAGCAGCGGTCTCTCGTCTAGCTAGCAGTAGTCAAGGTAAAGGCGCATGGAGCCAACAGCAGCAAAAAATCTATGACCGCCTGGTGCGAGCTGACATGGATCCGCCACTGGCCAGACAGGTATTGGTTCGGCTGCACAGTAGCGGCGCTAGTAGCGAAGCTGCCATCTCAGAGCAGTTGCCAGAGGTCATCGCGCATCTGATAAGTGTCTCTGGACCAATCATGCCACTGGCGCCCGGCAGGGGGCCAAAAGTTATAGCGCTAATTGGCCCTACTGGAGTAGGTAAGACGACGACTATCGCCAAGTTAGCAGCTACCTATCGTTTAACGCAAGCCAAGAGTATCGGCCTGGTAACGATAGACACTTACCGCATAGCTGCGGTCGAGCAATTGAAAGTATACGGTGACATTATCGGCGTACCAGTCGAGGTGGTTCTTACCCCAGGCGCTTTGCGTGAAGCCTTGCACAAGATGCACGATTGCGACCTGGTCTTGTTAGATACGGCGGGACGCTCGCCATCCCATAAGCTTCACATCAGCGAGCTGCGCAGCTTCGTCGAGGGACTGGACGAGCGAGAAATCCACCTCGTGCTTGCCGCCACTGCAAGCCGAGTTAATTTGCTACGTGCCATCGAAAGTTTTTCCCTCTTGGGAATTGATCGTTTACTTTTTACCAAGATCGATGAAGCAGCTAACCTGGGAGCGCTGATTTCGGTAGCTCATGCGGCAGATAAGCCGCTTTCTTACATAACGGTCGGGCAATCGGTTCCTGATGATCTGCAAATAGCCGAAGCCCGCCAGCTAGCGGATTTGTTGTTGCGATGAGCAGTCTATCTATCGACTGAAGATGAACGATCAGGCCGCTCGTTTGCGCAGTATGGTTCGCAGCCAGACCGTACAGCTGAGCAAGACCCCAAAAAGCCGGATTCTGGTGATAACTTCTGGCAAGGGTGGCGTCGGAAAGACCAATCTTACGGTAAATCTGGCGCTAGCTTTTGCTAAACGCGGTTGCCAGGTCATCCTCTTCGATGCCGATATGGGTATGGCTAATATCGATGTCTTGCTGAACATCTCGCCCCCTCATAATATCTCGGATGTCATAGCTGGTCATAAAACGCTGGCTGACATCCTTTATCCGGTAGAAACTAACTTGCGAGTGGTAGCTGGCGGTTCTGGTATTGCTCAGCTCGCATCTCTGGCACCAGCTGTGCTCCAGCAAACCGTAGACAAGCTGGCCGAACTGGAAACCCAGACAGATTTTTTGTTGATAGATACCGGAGCCGGCATATCCCCTAATGTTCTCGGTTTTGTTCTGGCAGCCCCTGAAGTGATAGTAATGACCACACCAGAGCCCACGGCAATCATCGATGCGTATGGCATCCTGAAAACGCTAGACGGACAGAATCGTGAAGCGCGCGTATTTTTACTTTTCAACATGGTGGAATCTGAAAGTGAGGCACGCAAAACTTTCGCCAAGATTTTTCAAATTATCGAACGTTTCCTGGCAATTCGTCCGCTTTTCCTGGGCTGGATCGAAAAAGATGGCAATGTAGGGCGTTCAGTTTTGCAGCAACAACCTTTCCTTCGCACTTATCCTTACACACTGGCTGCCAAGCGAATTCACTTGCTGGCTGGCACACTGATTGCCCATGGCAATAATACGCCCCCGAATATGCCAAATCCGGTGGGATTTTTCGCGAAACTAGGCAAAATTTTGTTCAGATGATACTGGCTTGCTTGCGCCGGCGCTGCTGTAAATACTGACGACCGTTTTTTATGGTAGCTAACGTTCGTTGCAGCTCAGCTTCCAGCTCGGTTAGAACTTGCATGACATATCGTTCGGCTTCGCGCCGCAAATGCTGTGCCTCGCGTTGCGCTTCACTGGTGATCCGCTGTGCTTCCCGCTGTGCCGCTGCAATTTCTTCGAACTTAGCCAGGCCATCATTTGGTGGCATCATAGGCACCATCCTCTCGACGATGGGTTTAGCTGCCTCTTGGGGCATAGCTAAAAACGGCTGCTCTTGCCTTTCGTTTTCCCTGCTCGGCTGCCGCCAACTATGATAACCATTATCAACGCCATTGTTGCCGTTGTCACTCTTGTTGCCAGAGCCGTTGGAATTATTGAGGCTAGCGGTGATCACCAACGAGCAGGGGTTAACTTCATTCGCGACCATTGCCAGTGCTGGCACAGCGCATGGT
>JACQUT010000044.1 GCA_016267585.1 Cyanobacteria bacterium NC_groundwater_1444_Ag_S-0.65um_54_12 | reverse complement strand
TCGAACAGTTTGATGAAAGTAGGAACCACGAAGAACAATAATCCCAGCACGATCAGGACAATCAACGCTATCAGCACGGTCGGATAGGTCATGGCCCCTTTTACCTTGCGATGAATCTCGGAGGTTTTTTCCAGATATTCTGACAGGCGCCTGGTCGTCTCTTCCATGTTGCCGGATTGTTCGCCGACGGCCATCAACTCGACGAAGACATCGGGCAAATAGCTTTTATGCTCCGCATAAGCGTCTGCCAGGGAAATTCCTTCGAAAATCTTGCTCTGGACGTCCTGGTTGATCATCAGCAAGCGACGATTCTTGATGTTGCCATTCAAGATTTCCATCGTCTGGGAGATGGATAGGCCGGCTTCCATCATGGTGGACAGTTGCTGGACGTAGAAGACGGTTTCCTTGAGCGGGATTTTCCGCGTCGAGAAAAAGCGCGGCAAAATGCGATCGAGCAAGGATTCGAAAGGCGACCCCAGGGAGATCTTTTCGTGCTTGGTATTCTCCACGCCTTCGGCAATCTTGTTAGAGGAAGGAATGAAATCATGGTAGAAAGGTTTGTTCTTTACCTTGGTGGGGTACAGGCTGCGTTCTCGCAAATGCTGGCGTACCTGGCGCTCATTGACAACCGTCACTTCACCGCGCATTTCATCTCCCCCGGATTGTGGCACCGCACTGTAAAGGAATTCCTTTTTCTCCGTCGGCTTGACATCGACTTTTTTCTTGCCGTCATCAATGGGTTTCAGTGCCGCTTTGACTTTGGCCATGACATCAGTTGTCCGCTTTTGCGGAACGAGTTTGATCTCTATCGGGAAAAGGCCCTGCTCGCGCAACTTGGCACGAACCGCTTTTTCACTTTCCGCTTCGATTACTTCACGCCGGATGGCATTTCCCGCGTGGGCTACATACTCGTATTGTTTCGGCATCTGGCAGCTCCTCCCGATCGACCTCGGGATCGAGCGACAGTGCGCATATTCGCTGGTTCAGCCTATGGTCGCCCGGTTCCAAGTATTTTTACCCGCACGGTACCGATTTGTAACGATCAAGCCATCTTGGGTATAAGCTACTTATGGCGAAAATGAACAGTTCACGTAGCTACTCTGCTGGATTCACGTTGATCGAGCTGGGCTTGGCCATCACGATAGGGTTGATTCTCCTGGCAGGTGGCGTACTGGGGTACCAGCAAGCGCACGATCATGCCGGTGATGCGGCTGCCCGGCAAAAGGTAGCCGACCTGCACGGTTTGGTAGAGGACAATTTCACACGAACCGGTGCCTTTCCGACGCTGGCTACCCTGCGAGCCCAATGGGGAGCCCAAAGATTGGGTGATGCCACCGCCTCACCCTGGGGTGGCCCGGTGGTGATGGCGGATGCCACCGACAGCACGTTCAATGGCATAGAGGGACTCGATGCCATGCCGCAACCCTTACCTGCACCGCTTGGCGGCGCAGCGAGCGAGCAATCCCGGAACTCTGGCCTTCTTTACTACTACCGTATCCAGGTGCCCGGTCAGCCACCGGCAGCGGACGGTTGGCGCATGTGGGAAGTTAATACCAAGAGCTACCTTCCCATCCGGGGCTACGCGGTAGCGGCAAATAAGAATTATCGGGCGTATTTCTTCGTGACCAGCGGGCGTTGACCCTGCTAGCAAAGAGGGGGTGGATCTTGGGGCGGCAAGTAAGCTACGAAAGCGGTTTTACCCTGGCAGAAACCATCCTGGTGCTGATTGTGGGCACCGTACTGGTTGGTTCTGCCACGGTGCTTTTTTCCCAGCTACGGGAAAATGTTGGGGCGGCAGCAGCTAGCCAGCGGGCGGTAGCGTTGCAGAGCGTGGTGGAAAAACTCGTTACCCAAAATAACGGTGAAAACCCTTCGGCTGATGCATTGCGAGCTGCCTGGATTTCTACCAGAGGGTCAGACTACCAGACCAGTCCCTGGGGCGGCATGGCCAGTTGCACTGACGGTGCCGGCAAGGTGGGTAGCTGCATTACTTATAACAACTACGCCGTTTTCCGCGACATCACCATCGACTCGACAGCACTCGCCAATCGGTGTTTTGGCAGCGATACGGCGGTGTCCAACGGTGATTCCGGCTTGCCCGTCTATATCCATCTTGCGCCGTTGGTCTTCGAGAACCATCTGGACATCTTCGATCACAGCATCAAGCTTTTCTACCATGCCAATCGTTACGCAGTGGCCATCGAAAGCACCGGCGGGCGCCAGTTTTATTTCGTGCATGGACCGCTCGACATCGATACCACTCCCAATGGCGAAGGGCTGCCACGCTCACCGAGCCAGGATTCATTTTGCGTCCCGCGTCTGGAGGGGCAGGTAGGCGAAATTGGCCAAGGCAGCGATCCCTACCGCCGCTAGTGTCCTGCCGCACTGATTCGTTGTGCCTTCGGCGGCCCTTTTCGGCCCTGGACTTCGTTGCCCGAGACCTTGTGTACCCGCGCCGCTTCAAGTACACGGCGATCTCGTGCGCCTCGCCTTGACCTAAAAATTCTCGCCGCAACCAGAAACGAATCAGCACGGCAGGACACTAGGAAAAGCGTGAGCGCTCACCAAAGAAACGTTAGGCGTTTCACTTACACGGGTATAGTCGCTTAGCTTTCCAGACGAGCGATGGTCAGGAAGGTTGGTTAGAACTTACCTAAACCGGCTAACAGGATGGGATGACGATGGAACGGCCCCGCTGCAACCAAGGGGTAAAGGCTGGCCTGATCGCCAAGCTACTGGCGATCGGCTTGGCCCTGACGCTTATTCCATCGTTCGCCAGTGCACAGCATTCTCCGAATAGCAAGCTGACACGAACTGGCAAGGCTGCCGTCAAGAACGGCAAGAATGCCAAATTACCGCCGGCGGGCGGCCCGCAGCGTAAGGAAAAAGCCAGCAGCAAATTAAACCTGGAGCCAGCGAGCTTGTTAGTTCCTCAACTCCGCAAGCCACCGGAGCAAACTGATAGCTTGCCTTCACCCACACCGCATCCCATGCCGGAAACCATCACCTTGCCTGCTAGCAATGTAGATGACAGCATTTCACTGTCTCCCCGGCTGAACTTGCCCGGAGGATACGACAAGATTTTCCTGCGGGCACGTGGCTTGCCGATGCAAGAAGTGTTAGCGGCCATCGCCGAAATGAAAAATCTGAACCTGATAATCGATCCGTCAGTTTCCGGCACGGTGGCGGTCGATTTCTTGGATGTTTCGCTCAACCAGGTGATGGAAACGCTGATCTATACCAACGCGTTGACGCTGCAAAAGATCGGCGCTTCCTATATCGTTTATCGCAGCGGACGTTACGGTCAGGCGTTGATCAAGTTCATCCCGGTGCACTTTACCCGAGCCAGCGAGCTGGTGGAAAAGATCACTACCATAATAGGGGCGACTGGCCTGTCGGGGGCGACCAATACCGGTGGCAGCGCCGGCGGTAGCGGTGGGTCCGGAGGGGGAGGGGCCAGCAACGGTGGCTTCTCCCCGATTTTCAAACTCATTGCCGATGCCCGCATCAATAGCCTGATCATCCATGGTACGACCGAAGACATCGCCATAGTAGAAAAACTGGCACGCCGGCTCGATGTCCTCTTGCCGAGCAAGATCTTCCGTTTGACCCATTTGACGCCGATGGAGGCTATCACCCTCTTACGCAACAGTTACTTCGTGGGTGCGGGCCAGGGCGGCGGTACCGTGGCAGTGCAAGGTGGCGGTGCCGGTAGCGCTGCGGGTGGAGGAGCTGGTAGTGCCGGCGGAGCCAGTGGCGGTGCTGGTGGTGGAGCAGCGGGAGCTGGTGGTACACCTTTTTCAGTGGATGAACTCGATTTTGCGAAGGGCAGCGGCCTCAAGCAGATCAACGTAGAGGTCGGCGAGGCGACCCCGCGCTTCATCCCGCTGGTACGCGATAACAATCTGCTGGTAATCGGTAGCAAGGAGGAGCTGGCGCTGGTAGAACAGATTTTGCCACGCATCGATCACAAGCGGCGGCAAGTGCTGCTGCGGACCCAGATCATAGAGCTGAGCGAGGACGGGCAAAGAGAGCTAGGAACGACCATCCAGCAACTCTTCCCCCGCGGGTTGGGCTTGTCAGCCAATACCTTGAATGGCCTCAGCTTCAACCTGAACCTGGCGAATGCGCAAACGGTAGCCCAGGTGCAATTAGCCATCAGCGCACTGGTGCGATCTAACAAGGCCAAAATCCTGGCAAGCCCGGCCGTGCTGGCCATGGATAATCGCAACTCTACCATCACCAGCAACGAGCAAATTCTCTCCGGCGTGCAAACCCAGACAACCGGAATTGGTAACTCGGCTCAAGTTACGCAAACGCCCATATTCTCTAATGTAGGTATCAAGCTGGAGATTACTCCGCGCATCTTGCTGGACAATTCGATCAATCTCTATATCCACCCGGTCGTCTCTTTCCCGGGGCGCACCGTGACGGTGGGTGGTAACGTGTTGACCACGTCGACTGTTCGCGAATACCAGACCCAGGAGCTGCGCGTAAAAGACAGCGAGACCATCGTGATCGGCGGCCTCATTCAAGAACGCCAAGACGACACCCTGGTGAAGGTACCATTGCTAGGCGACATCCCGATCATCGGAGCCTTCTTTTCGCGCAGCACCGCGGCGACTGTGCGTTCGGAGATTCAAATCTACATCACCCCGGAGATCCAGCCCGATGCTTAAGAAAATAACCTCGATGTCGGCAGACGGCAAGAAAACAGGCTGGCCAGTGTCATTTGGCACGCTGCGTTGCTATCTGGGGGCGTGGCTGTTATTGCTGGGTGCACCGGCTTGCAGTAATCCCATGATCGCTACCACCAGTTTCGACCTGGTGCTCGAGAACAAGCCTGGCATTGTCTGGTCTGCCTCCGGGAAGGCACCGTTCGTGATCTGGACCGCTGCCTACACTCCGCCCGCCTTCGGCATTCGCAACTTGCAGGGCCCACCGATCACCATAGAAGCCATCCAGATATTCACTGGCGACCGAGATACTCCCGATACTTTTGCGCTGAAAAGCGAGACCGCCAGTGGCTCGCTTTTCACCCTGGGCGGTTTCGCTGCCGTCTATAATTTGGTGGATGATTCACGTCCCAATCCCGGCGATACCATTCCTTTTCCGATAAATGTGGCAACGGGTTCCACTCCGCCGCTGAACGGTCGTATTTTAGGCTACCAAGCGGTGGTCTTGTGGAAGAACCGTTACGGGCAAGCTAACTTCACGGGCGGCGTCTTTGACAGCCAGTTCTGTTTTTGCTATACCGATGCTGGCCCCAGGTTGAAGAGCAACAAGGAACTGGCAGTGCCCGACGTTCCAACGCCTCACCAGGGCTTTACCTTCGAAATCAAGTACGAGAGCAAGGGCAGCTAGGCGAGATGTTCAACATTGCGCGGATTTTCTTCCACGAGGCAGTCAGAGACCGGATCCTGAATTTGATCTGGCTCTTCGCGCTCGTCATGCTGGGACTCAGTCTCTGGCTGGGCGACCTTTCCGCCGGCAACGAATTGAAAGTCGTCAAGGATCTGGCGCTGGGTATCATCAATTTGCTCTTGATCATGGTAGCCATGATGACCGGTTCGAATGCTATCTATCAGGAAATCGAACGGCGAACCGCCTATGTAGTGCTGGCCAAGCCAGTAGCACGCTGGCAGTTCCTGCTAGGCAAGTTCACTGGCCTGGTTGGCGTATTGGCCCTCTTGGCGACTGCCATGGGTCTGGCTTACTACTTCCTGATCTGGTTTGCCACCGGTAAACCGGTCGAGGCCAGCCACAGCTTGGCGATAGTTTTCATGTTTGGCGAAGCCACGCTGCTGGCAGCGATCGCCCTGCTATTTTCGAGTATCACCTCGCCGCTACTATCAATGATCTATGTGCTCGGCCTCTATGTGGTCGGCCATAACACCGAGCTGATCTTGCGCTTCGGCGAAAAAGACGGTACGGCGATCATCACGCGCTATTTAGGACAGTTCATCTATCGGACCTTGCCGAACCTGGAAGTTCTGAATCTGAAGAACCAAGTGGTTTACGGCCACAGCATAAACTGGAGCGAAGGAATCTGGGTGAGCAGCTATGCCGTCATCTATGTCGCGATCTTCCTCATGCTGGCAGTACTGGCTTTTAGCAAGCGTGAAATCTAGATTGTGTCACCCTATGCGGCATACGGAGCAGGGAGTAGGATAGGAATCCCCATGACCGCACTGGCTCAGCGTTCACGTACTTACTGGCTACTAGTGGGAGGCAGCGCGTTCCTGCTGGCGATCGGGTTAGCCAACTTTTCCTTGGACCGCTGGCAAACCGCGAGATCGCGCCAGGAAGGATTGTTATCGGTTCCACCGTTGGGCGCGCTGAAAGTCGTGGCTTGCGGCTATCGCAATTTGCTGGCAGATATCTGCTATCTGCGCTTCACTACCTACTGGGGTTACTGGCTCACCCATGGGCGCAAATTTCATAACCTCTTTCCCTTGCTCGAATTGGTCGTCGAGCTGGATCCTGACTTCCGGCCGGCCTACGAGGTGGGGGCGCTGGCACTGGCGGATGCCGGTAAGCCGTTTGCGGCAGCCGACCTGCTGGCGAAAGGAGCGCAGCGGTCGCCAGCGGATTACTGGTATCCCTATCAGGCCGGTTTAATGTTTTTCCTGTACAGTAACAATTACTTGCTAGCCGCCAAGTACTTCGAAAGAGCCGCGCGTCTGCCCACTGCCCCGCCCGAGGCTGGCTTTTTTGCGGCGCGCATGTACTTGGAGGGTGGGAAGCGCGATCTAGCCATTGCCACCTGGGCCAACATCCATACCAGGACAACCGATAAAAACGTGCGGGAAGTAGCAAGCCGCGCCCTCGGTCGGCTGGGTATCGACCCGGACCGGCCAGGGGGAAACTCCCGCTGAACGCTGCTAGCGGTTATTTTCACTCGTTTATTGCGATTTTGTTAGGTAACTCACACCTTATTGCCGCCAAATGCGCTAAGTTCAAAGAGCAAGATAGGAGAAGAAGGTCTCGTCAAGCCAAATGTGGGGATCTGAGATCGGGAAATGAAACGATTTGTGAATAGCAAAAAATCTACACAGAATTAATAAAAATTTGCCGCATTTTTTGCTCAAAGTGGGTAAGAAGCAATTAGCGGTAGGAGAACAG
>JACQUT010000390.1 GCA_016267585.1 Cyanobacteria bacterium NC_groundwater_1444_Ag_S-0.65um_54_12 | reverse complement strand
GATACGTCTTTTAACTTCCGCTTCTATTACCAGATTCCCTGGCAATTTTGTTAAAGGATTGGCATTCTGATCATTAAATTTCATGATTGCTAGCGATTTTGTCATAGCGTTGAACGCTTCGGCAAGTTGCTCTAGCTCATCACCAGTTTTGAGATTGAGGCGTTCTTCCAGGTTACCATGCGCTACCGCCGTGGCATGCTCGGCCAGCTGGCGAATAGGATCGGTAATAGTACGCGCTAGTAGGCTCGATACTACTGCAGCCAGTACTGCGGCCAGGAGCGAGATACCAAGAATGAACAACTGTGCCCGCCGGGTAAGTTCCTTGAGTGGTTTTGAGGGCTCACCAATAAATAGCAGGCCAACGAACTGATCATAATCACCAAAGAGCGGCGCGAAAGCTGCCAGATGTTCTTGGCCATCAATGGTGACCGCCTGTTTTAATACTTTTCCTGATGATCGTACGGCTGTTACGATCGAAGGCTGCACATCCCCTTGAAACCGGGCTCCCTTTGCGGTGCGAATAGTTTGGGCTAGCCAAGTTGATTTGCGAGAATCGCCAGCCGCTATTCCAACTTCTAAACCGGTGATAGCCCTGAGTTGATCAGCAAACGCTTGGTCGAGGTGCAAGCCTACTAACACGGCACCGACGATGTCTGCACCGTTGCGAATCGGAGCGATACCACGTACTGCTAGCCCACCATCGCCAATCGGCTCGACACCCTTCACCGCTTCACCCGCCAAGGCCAACTGAAGACCAGCGCTCGGTGGATCCGCTATCATCACACTGCCGGCTGGCATACTACCCCTTTGTACGAGCAAATGGCCAGCACTATCGTAGATCTTGAATAGCTGGTTCTGTTCCAAAATGCCCATCATATCCTGGATGGCTGCTGGATCTTGATCGCCTTGCGAGTTGGCGAAGCGAATCACCCGGGGATGAGAAGCGAACATCTGAGCGGAAGCTAGCGCATTGTCCTTGAAATAGCCGAAGGTATGGAGATTTACTGCTACATCATTATCTAGACGTTTAAAGGCTTCAGCCTCGATTCCCCGCGTGGTCAGCAAGGTACCGATCGCCGCAACCAGTAACAGAATGCTGGCGCAAATGATCGTGAATGCAAAATACAGTTTGACTGCTAGTTTTGCACGCACGTGCAAGTTTTGCAAAGCGTTACACCTCCTTGCCAAAGTTCCAATAGACTTATCCGATCGTTTTTGGCAGAACTGACTCGGTTAACCGGGTTTTAACGCTTTAGCCAGGATTCTCTGAATATGTCAGGCCTCTGGTACAATTGCTAGTATCATGCAATATTACGATAGCTTGCTGCAAATCATTGGCAATACCCCGCTAGTGCGCCTTGACAAGGTGACACGTGGCCTGAAAGCCACGGTATTGGCCAAACTTGAACTCTTCAACCCGGGCGGGAGTATGAAGGACCGTGCGGCCCTGCACATGCTGGAAGACGCCGAACAACATGGTCTGTTGAAGCCAGCTGGCATCGTCGTAGAGCCTACCAGTGGCAATACTGGTGTCGGCCTGGCAATGGCTTGTGCCATCAAGGGCTATCGTTGCATTTTTGTCATGCCAGATAAGATGAGCCAGGAGAAGCGGGAGTTACTACGAGCTTACGGGGCGGAAGTAGTGATCACGCCTACTGCAGTGCCGCCAGATCATCCAGAGAGTTATTACTCGGTGGCGGAGCGTCTTGCTCGAGAAATTCCTGGTGCTTATCAGCCAAATCAATTCCAGAATCTCAAGAACCCGGAGGCTCACTATTTGACCACTGGTCCGGAGATTTGGCGGCAAACCGCGGGTAAAATACACACTTTCGTGGCTGGTATGGGAACCGGTGGCACCATCTGCGGTGTCGCACGCTACCTCAAGGAACAAAATCCGCAAGTTCGAGTGGTCGGAGCTGATCCCGAGGGTTCCATCTACTCGGGCGACACTCCCAGACCGTACAAAGTAGAAGGGATCGGTGAAGACTTCATTCCTGGCACCATGGACTTGCGGCTCATCGATCACATGGAACGGGTAAGTGATAAAGAGGCTTTTTTGCTGACCCGCCGTCTGGCCAGGGAGGAAGGACTACTGGTAGGCGGCTCCGCTGGATTGGCAGTGATAGCGGCGTTGCGGGTGGCGCAAACGTTACCGGATGGTGCGGTATTAGTAGTATTGCTGCCTGATTCTGGTCGCGCTTACCTTTCAAAGATCTTCAACGACGAATGGATGAAGCAAAACGGTTTCTTGGAGTCGCGACGGCGAATTCCGAAAGTGCGCGACGTACTGGCAACCAAGGCTAATGGCCGGAACGTCATTACTGCTCGAACCAGTGATACCATCGGCCATGCCATCGAATTGCTGAAAAATTACGGAGTATCGCAGCTCCCAATAATGGCAGAGCGGAGCATTGTCGGATCAGTGCAGGAATCTTCGCTGCTGAAAATGGTCTTCGATGGCATTGACCTGCGGTGTCCGGTTTCTTCGGTGATGGGACGTCCCTTGCCGACTGTCGGGGAAGAAGAAGAGTTGCCTGCCGTCTATCGCGCCCTGCTCAAGGGGGATTCGGCTGTCGTAGTGCTAAGCGGTGAAGAACCTATAGGGGTTCTTACCAAGATCGATCTTATCGAGTGTTTGGCCAACGAGCATGCAGCGGTCGCCAGATGAACGGTAACAAGAAAGGTAAGGTTCGGAATGCAGACACCAGGTAGTAAAGAGTCAGGATTTCAAACGCGGGCGATTCATGTCGGGCAAGAGGCTGATACCGCCACCGGTGCCGTTATTGTCCCGATTTATCAAACTTCCACTTTTGCACAAGAAGATGTCGGTGTGCACAAGGGCTTCGATTATTCGCGCACGGCAAATCCCACCCGCCTGGCTCTGGAACGCTGTCTGGCGGCGCTAGAAAAGGCCGATTACGGCTTGTGCTTCGCTTCTGGAATGGGAGCCATCGATGCTACTTGCAAGCTCCTGGTAGCTGGTGATCATGTAGTGGTATCGGATGACGTCTATGGTGGTACCTATCGCCTTTTCGAGAGCGTACTGACCCGCTATGGCATAGCGTTTAGCTGGGTGGACGCCAGTGATCTCGCTAGCATGAAAG
>JACQUT010000375.1 GCA_016267585.1 Cyanobacteria bacterium NC_groundwater_1444_Ag_S-0.65um_54_12 | reverse complement strand
GTGGCAATGATCACCCCCCGTAAAACTATCAATTGTGCCGCCGAATATGCAGATGATTTAGCAACATGGTCAGGTGTGGCACGAAAGATAATCTTCAAGTGACAATGCCGGCAGACTGGTTCATCAGCAGCTGAAACCACCTCACCGTGTAAAGTATAGGTATAGAAATTCTTCTGAACTTTATGCAATCGCACCCGCCAATTGACAGTCCTACCCAGCGCTCCGTCTGCCAGTCTTACGATTTCCTGGTACGAAGGATCCATACTGCCGGCAGCCACGGCGTTTTGGGCGGGCCACCCAAAAAACAAAGCAAAAATGGCAGCTCGCACCAGGCCGAACGAGAAAATGCAATGAGGATCGGTCATGGCAAGGCTTCTCAAACCTTTAATAAGACTTTACAATGGCAACAAAATTGCCTCACTGCCAGCATAGGGAGTCACGATAGCATGAGCAAGACCATTCCTGCGATCTTCAGAGATACCGTGTCAGCTTTTCCGGAAAAAACTGCCATGCTGGTAAAGAAGATGGGACATTATCACAGCATCACTTATCGGGAATTTGACGAGAGGGTAGAACAGCTAGCCGCCGCCTTGCTCGAGCTAGGAATCGGAGCTGGTGAACGCATTGCCATACTGGCGGAAAATTGCCCCCAGTGGCTCATAGTAGACCAGGCAGCGCTTTCGTTAGGAGCGATAGTAGTACCTATCTACAGTACGCTGACCGCAGAGCAGATACGCTATCTATTGAACGACGCCGGTGCAAAAGTTATCTTTTGCTCTGATGCCATGCAGAGCCAAAAAGTGATCGTCATACGTCATGAGTTGCCTGCACTACAGCATATCTTTGTCTTCGCTGCCGATTGCCAAGGCCACGACATACCGCATTTCGATGCGTTGCTCTTGGCAGGGTTCACTGCCCAAGAGCGAACGCGACGGGCGCGGGCGGAACGCTATGAGCAGATTACTCCCAAATGTTTGGCGTCACTGGTGTACACCTCTGGAACCACTGGCGAGCCAAAGGCTGCCATGCTCTCGCACGGCAACTTTTCTTCCAACGTGCTGGCCACCGGCCAAGTAATCGAAATCGCCGATACCGATACTTTCCTCTCTTTTTTGCCGCTTAGCCATGTGCTAGAGCGTATAGCCTACTACTTGGCTGTCTGGAGGGGAGCTACCATAGCCTTTGCCGAGAGCATGGAAACGGTAGCTGCTAACTTGCAAGAAGTGCAGCCGACTTTCCTGGTCACCGTACCACGTATGCTAGAAAAGATTCACCAGCGGACCCTGGCTAACCTGGCCAACGAGCCCCCTTTGCGGCGCGAACTATTTTGGCTTGCCCTGGAAGTCGGGGAATACTACCATCAGACCAGACAGGAATTCGGGCGGGTACCCTTTCCCACGAACCTGCTTTACGAACTGGCAACCAAGCTGGTTTTTCGACCTTTCCGAGCGCGCCTGGGTGGACGTTTACGCTGCATCTTCTCCGGTGGCGCTTCACTGGCGCCGTCGGTCGGACAGTTCTTCATGAGCTGTGGCATTCCGGTGATCGAGGGCTATGGCTTGACCGAAACTGCTCCCATTCTTACGCTGAACCCACCAGAGGCGCCGCATTTTGGCACTGTCGGCAAGGCTATTCCCGGAGTGACGATACGCTTGAAAGCGGATGGCGAAATCGTTTGCCAGGGACCCAATGTGATGCCGGGCTACTGGAATCAGCCGGAAGCCACTCGCGAAGCCATAGATAGCGACGGGTGGTTTCATACTGGCGATATCGGTGCCTGGGATGAGGCCGGCTATTTGCGAATTATCGATCGTAAGAAGGAGTTAATAGTGCTCTCCAATGGTAAAAAGGTCGCACCATTACCGCTGGAGCGCCAATTGTTACGGCAGGATTTAATAGATCAAGCAATGATCGTCGGCGAAGGCAAGCATTATTTGACGGCGCTGATCGTGCCTGATTTTCCAGCGTTAGAGGCCTGGGCCGGTCAGCAAGAACTCACGGTGGGCGATCGCCCCGCACTATTGACGCATCCCAGCGTGGTTGCCCACTATGATCGAATCATCTGCGAGCTGAATCGCACTCTGGCACCTTTTGAACAGATCAAAATGTTTGCCTTGTTGCCAGATTCCTGGACGCCTGAAACCGGCGAAATGACTCCTACCCTCAAGCTAAAGCGTCGCGTGATCGCAGAAAAATACCGAGAGACGATCAGCGCGCTCTATGCCAATGCGCCAGCCACTATTGCGGAACGAATGACTGTGCCGGTTTGAGTTGTTGAAAAAAAGCACCCCTCCCTACCCTGCTAGCCACCCAAGAGTGCTTAGCTGAGGTAGTATCAGGACATGTCTGATACTGAAGAACTTACCTGTACCATAAAACTTCCTGACGATCGCCAAGTCATGGTACGTCGTGCCACGGCAGCGGATGCCGAAGGCATCTTTCGGCTCTACCAGCTGGTATATGAAGGAACCTATACGCTTCCTGTAGTAAATTTGCGTCAAGAACGCCTGGCAGCTTTGCTGGATCCTGATACTTGGTGGCTGATAAATGAGATAGACGGGCAAATCGTGGGC
>JACQUT010000037.1 GCA_016267585.1 Cyanobacteria bacterium NC_groundwater_1444_Ag_S-0.65um_54_12 | reverse complement strand
CTGGTTAGCAGGCATGGTCTACCGTCTAGCGTTTCTTTGGCAAGCACGAAACCGGCCGAGCTGGCTTGGATACTTTCACGATAGCGGTCATCTACCAGAAATACCAGATCACCTGGACCAGCTTCCTTTGGATCGCAAACTCCGGTAACCAGTAATTCCGGATCGCCTGCTACCGTACAGCCGCCAATTTTTGCTAGCCAGCCCAGCGTATAGCCAAAATTACCAGCAGTGGTAACTGGCGATTGCTGGGCTGTACCAGGTTGCACCATTTGACTCACTTGTTCAGCTTTTGCAGGACCTCATCCGTAAGATCTGCTCCGCCGTACAACACTACTTGCTTGTCTACTACTACCGGGATCTGCCGTGCGGCAGCTACTGCAGCGATCGCAACTTCGATCTTTTTTCGCAGCTGCGCCGAGAGTTTCTTGTCCAGTGCTTCTACCGCGGCTTTTTTAGGCTTTAGCTCATTTTCGAATTGTTTGGTGAGTTTCTCGAGCTCACCTTTCGGCTTTCCGTCTTGTTGGGCGCGCTGCAGTACTTGATTTTTCTCTAACAGTTCGCGCTGATAGGCTTCGGCCTTGGCGCGAAACTCGGCCTGGGAATATTGCGCTGCTTTGTATTGCGCGAAAATGCGCGAAGTATCGACAAAACCGAAACTTGCGCCAGCTGCCCCAGCCGGGGTGGCAAAAACACTTGTCAGCAGCATGGCTACCAGGCAACTACTCGATAGAAGGCGGCAAGACATTCTAGTGATTGCTCTTTTCATAATAATCTAAAACTTTTCGGCTAAAACTTTTGACCAATCGAGAAATGAGGGTAAATGCGTAGCGGCTGCCCCGGCTTCCAGCCGGGGGTCCCTAGATCCAGACGCAGTGGCCCTAACGGAGTATTGACACGCACCCCTACGCCATAACCGCTGCGGAGGTGGGACAAATTGAAGGCATTAAGGGAGTCCGCGCGTGCTTGTTGATCCCAGAAGATGCCGGTGTCGGCGAATACGACTCCCGAGACGATGTTCCAGATAGGGAAACGGTACTCCAGCGATCCCAGCGCCAGGGAATCACCCTTGACGAGCACCGCTGCGTCACCTTGGTACAGGGAGTCGTAGATATTCTCTGGCCAGCCCCGCACCAGGTACAGGCCGGTGGAATAAAATCGTTCATAGCTGGGAATACGCTGTTTGAAAAGCGATAACGTGGTAGCCGATCTGATCCCAAAAGCCAGCACGCATTTGTCAGGCCAGACCGGCAGATAACGGTTAGCCTCCAGGTTGATACGCGTCAAGTCCAGATCGCCCAGCACCGGCCCTAGATATTGTTCGAAGGACAGACTGTTGAACCAGCCGGTAGAAGGATTTATGATCAGATCCCGGCTGTCATGGGTGAAACCGGTGCCGAGGGAGATGGCCCAATCGGTACCGCTGCCATGGCGCGAAACGGTGTCCTCGGGAGAATTTTCGAACTTACCTCGTCCAAAATCACGTTGAATATTGATCCATTCGTTCTTCAGCGAAAGAGTTCCACGCCAGTTAGCAGTGACCGGATCGCCAAATAGCGGCCGTCCTACGCTCAGCACTCCGCCTCTTCGCTCCTCTTGGCTGAAGGTACTTTTGGTTTCTGGTTGGCCATCGGGAAGAATATTTCCGGTCTTGACCAGCGCCTGGTTCAAGAAATTGGCATAGCGCCGATCATAGACCGAAAGGCCTAACGAGGTATGTTGCGAATCGATCCATGGGTTGAAGTAAGACAATTCTGCTGAAGGGTTACGGCTAATGGTGAAATCGGCCGATATGGATTGTCCGCGTCCCAGCAGGTTATCTTTGCGCAGCGATAGGACGCCCAGTGGACCATCGCGGTTAGAATAACCGGCAGAGAGCTGGAACATGCCAGTTTGCTTCTCTTTGACATCGACGATCACCACGACCTTGTCCAGCGTGCTGCCCGGCTCATACTTCAAGCGAATGTCTTCAAAGTAATTGAGATTGTAGACGCGTCGGAGATCTTCTTCCATTTTCTTGAAATTGAAGAGCTGGCCGGCTTGCAAGGTGATCTCCCGCCTGATTACGTAATCGCGCGTTTCTTCGTTGCCCATGATCTTGAGGGCTTCTATTTGACCTTCCGCGATCTTGATCTGCAGAATACCGCTCGGCTGTACTTGCAAGTCCACCACGCGAGCCAGGATGTAACCTTGTTCGGCATAGCGTTTCTCTAGATCCTTGACCAGCTTCTGGATATCCCGCAGATTGATGATCGAGCCGACTAGCGGTTCAAAGTTTTTTTCGATCTCTGCCGGTGAAAATACCGTGATCCCGCTCAATTGCACTTTTTCGAGCTTGGGATGTTCGACCACTTCCAGGATTAGCCGGAGGCCTCCGGGCAGCGGTTCGGTGAAAGCTTTCACGTCCATGAAGTAGCCCATGCCGTAGATACGTTGCATGGCATCTGTGACCTGCTGGCGCGAGACATCTTCCCCGCGATGGAGTGGTAAAGCTAGCAAGATTTGTTCGTCGGTCACGGCCAAATTACCACGAACGGCGATATCTACCACATGAATGCGCACTTCTTCCGCTGGTGAAGGCGAACTCTTATCAGCCGGGCTACTGGACGTGGCAACCGGAGCAGTGACAGGCGAGATGCTAGCTATGCTAGTGCTGGCAGCTGCTGATCCAGTTGCTGCCGCTGGCGTGGCGGTGATCTGGTCAGTAGATCCGGTGGCTTCGCTATTACCGTTGCCGAAGGGCCACCACCAGTTCGGTGCTGCATTGGCAGCAGTCGGGGCAGCCAGCAGACAAGCCGCTACCATACCGGCTAACAGGGAAGGCAAGGGAATTTTGCAAGTAAGGCTAGTCATCCTGCGCATGGGGCGGCCTTTCACGATTTCGCGCCCGGCAAAAAGAGCGCAGTACATTATAAGGCGCAGGTGAGCCAGCAGTAAACGTGAAGGCAAATAGTATTTACTGAAGGGTATTATATAAACAAGGAAAAGTACGATATTGGAGCAGATTTCGGCTGGCCGGATCTTAATCTACCACCTTTTCGAACTGGCCGAGGAAGTAGATCTCGGGAAGGTGCGTCGCGATTGGGCAGATAGCACGATCGGTCAAATAGTGCCACGTCGTCAACAGCCAGGCGCCATTCAATTTCGCGATCCGCCAGTTATCCTGCCGCTGGGAGCCAGGCCGCTCACTGCGCGTTTTTCCGGCGCGGTCCGCGCCAAGATTTTCGATTTTGGCGTAGCTAGCATTTGCTGGGAGCTGGATGCGCCCGCGACCTGGCCCGAGTTAGTAGAGCGGGGAGCCGAGCTTCAGGAGGATCTAACCCTGGAGGCGGCGTCACGGCGCATGCTAGACGAGATTCGCCCGCGCTTGCTGTCAGCTTGCAGAGGGGCGATTGCTGACTCCAAGTTAGTGGAGGACTATTTCATCGTCTATGTGGAGGCTTTCAGTGCGCCACTCGCTGCGGAAGTTCTGCTGGCTAACTATGGCGGAAGTCTGGCTAGCTTGCTAAGAGGCGAGCGAGGAAATCTTTCGACCGATGAGCGAATAGATGCTTTGCGGCTGCGCCATTCTTATCTGGTTGACGATCTCGTGATAGTTACCTGGAATGCCGCGTTCATCTACGATCCGGAAGGCAGCACCGAACACGTGAATATCCTGGAATATGCCAATGCCGAGTTGCTCGATCTGCGTTATTATGACACGCTGCTCGATCGTGAACTGGATGCCGTCTATGCTCAGCTGCAGCAACGCACGGCATTTACCTTGGGCCGCGCCAAATTTCTGCGTACTTCACAGCGCTTGATGCGGCTGATGATCGAGGTCTGGGACTTACAAGAGAAAATCAGGAATGCCCTGAAGGTGATAGGTGACATGTACTCGGCACGCGTCTATCGGTTGATTGCCGATCGCTTGCGCTTGCAGAGCTGGGAAGAGTCAGTCGATCAGAAATTACGAATAGCTCAGCAAGTATACCAAGTGCTGCTAGAGGAATTAAATCAGCAGCGTTTTATGCTACTCGAGATCATAATCGTCTTGTTGATCTTGCTCGAGACGATTTTCTTTGCGCTGTCCCAGCATTGAGATAGTTTTTAAAGGCTACTGGCATTGAGCAATACCATACTGGCGCTGCTAGGCTACGGAAAACTTTATTGGTGATTACCAAGCAAGAACAGCTCACTAACGCTCTATAATTCGTCTATAACAAATCCTTAAAGTGAATATTATTAAGTCTTATATTTGATCTTTATTTGCTAAATTTGCCTGAGGGCCGCCGGTGCGGCCATTTTTGCTGAGCAGCAACCAAATAATTTTGGTCAACTGACATGATTCTTGTTCGCTTCTTTGTAGAAACTTATGGCTGGAAGCGCCTTTTCAAGGCAACTAGACGTTTTTGAAAAGCTTCCTGCCAGATATTTTCTGTCCACATCACGAGAGCATCCTCGCCATCGTGCTGG
>JACQUT010000382.1 GCA_016267585.1 Cyanobacteria bacterium NC_groundwater_1444_Ag_S-0.65um_54_12 | reverse complement strand
CATTGTTGATTTAGAGACTACTGGTGTCGATTATCGGCTTGATCGCATTTTAGAAATCGGCGCAGTACGCTTGGTGGATGGCGTAGCTGAAGAAGAATTCCATGCCCTCATCGATCCAGGGGTGGAGTTGCGTGATAGCAACATCGCAATCCATGGCATAACCCCGGACATGATAAAAGGTTGCCCGCAGATTGAAGAGATCTTGCCACAATTTCTAGAATTTTTAGCGGATGATCCGTTAGCGGCTCATAATGTCCTGTTTGATTTTAATTTTCTTAACCATAATGCTCAGCGCATCTTGAAAAAAGAACTGGATTTTATCCTGATAGATACCATGACACTCGCGAAAGAAGTTTTCCCGCGCGAGCGGTCGCTTTCGCTAGAGCGTCTGCTGCAATTACTGGACCGGTCTACCGATGGTTTGCATCGGGCATTGGCGGACGCCAGGGCACTGGCTGGTATTTTTTTTGAGCTGTTTAATTGTTACGAAACTAAACTGGCATGGCATCGCAGTCGCTTTGGCCAGGTGGCCATGCTTGCTGCTCGTTACCTTCAGCTAGGTGAACTCATAGAAGAGTTGCGTCATGAAGAGGGCGAGGCTCGCCGTACGCTGGAACTTTTCTTTAACGAAACTGAAACGCCGGCAGTTACCTTGCCGGGCGGTGTGAAACTGCGGCTCGATAAACGTGAAAATTGGGAATTCAAGTTAGATGAAGTGCGGGCTACCCTGGCGGGAACCGGCATCTTGGATCAGGTAACACGCATCGATCGCTCCAAACTCAACAGTTATCTCAAAGGCGAGTATCTTTCGCCGGGACAAAAGGAGGCCATTCTGGCCACGCGACGTTTTTTGGGTTATCGCCAGCAAATCGTGGTAGATCGCAAATAAAAATTCGCTATTTTGCGCTATAGTGTATTTATTATGCCAATAGACGAATTTGAACACCTACGGGAACGTGGTCTCACGCAAGAAAGCGTTTATCGCGGCGGCCTCGTCAAAGTTCGGGTAGATACGGTAGCTCTTCCGGATGGCGAGATTTGTAATCGCGAGATAATTGAGCATCCCGGAGCAGTGGCGATTGTCCCGCTTACTGCGGATAGGCAAGTCATAATGGTTCATCAGTTTCGCTATGCAATTGAGCGAATTACCTTGGAGCTTCCAGCTGGTACCTGCAAACCCCAAGAACCAGCCGAAGCTACCGCTAAACGCGAATTACTGGAAGAAACAGGCTATGAAGCAGTTTGTTGGAACTATTTGGGTAATTTTTACGTTGCTCCTGGTTACTCTACCGAATTGATCAAGCTCTATCTTGCCACTGGATTAACGCAGGCGACCGTACCCTCGGGCGATCGCGATGAGTTTCTCGAAACGGTGCAGTTTCCGTTGCCGGAAACTCTGGCCATGATCAAGGATGGCAGAATTACCGATGCCAAAAGCATTATTGGTTTATGGTGGGTAGCGTTCGCTGCCGACCGGTAAGGTCTTTTGGTTAATTGTCATTCTCGATGATAGCCGGTCGATATTTTCGAAATTCCCAGGAACGCCAGATCATGTATACCGCCGGAATGACAATCAGGGTGAGAATGGTAGAGCTGACCATACCACCGATCATGGGTGCGGCGATACGACGCATCACGTCTCCACCGGCGCCATGGCCCCACATGATGGGGAAAAGCCCTACCATGATGGCTGCTACCGTCATCATCTTGGGCCTTACGCGCTGAACAGCTCCTTGGGTGATTGCTGCCGCCAGATCTTGTAACGAGTTCATCTTACCCTCGCGGCGCCAGCGTTCGAATGCTTCATCGAGATAGACGATCATCACGACGCCGGTTTCAGTCGCCACGCCAGCTAGGGCAATAAGCCCGATCCATACTGCAACGCTCAAGTTGTAACCAAGCCCAGCGAGCAGCCATACACTGCCCACTACGGAAAAAGGAATCGACAAGAGCACTATCAATGTCTGGGCTAGCGTGCGGAAGTTTAGATAAAGCAACAAAGCAATGATCAGGAGGGTGAAAGGTACCACCAATTTTAGCTTTTGATAAGCGCGTTGCATGTATTCGTACTGGCCACTCCACTGCAGGAGATAGCCGCTAGGAAGTTTGAGCTGGCGTTCTACTAGTTCCTTGGCACGCTTGACATACCCGCCGATATCACTGGTATTGACATCTATATAGACGTAACTCACCAATTGTCCGGCTTCGCTGCGAATTTGCGGTGGGCCTTTCACTATTCGCAGGTCGGATAGCTGTGATAGCGGTATCTGGGCACCGTCCATCGTGGGAACCAGCACTCTGGCTAACTTGTCAGGCGTGTCACGGAATTCCCTGGCATAACGCACCAACACCGAATAGCGTTCACGCCCTTCCACGGTAGTGGTGATGGTGTTGCCGCCGACCGCTGACTCGATGATTTCTTCTACTTCACCGACCGTCAAACCGTAACGTGCTGCTTTCTTGCGATCAACCGTAAAATCGTAATAGTAACCTCCTAGCGCGCGTTCAGCGTAAACATTACGGGTACCACTTACCCGGGGCAGTATCGCTTCTAGCCGATGGCCGATATGTTCGATTTGTTCCAGTTCTTTGCCAAAAATCTTGATACCTACCGGAGTGCGAATACCGGTGCTCAGCATGTCAACTCGCGCCTTGATTGGCATGGTCCAAGCATTGCGAATGCCAGGAAATTGCATCACGGTATCTAGCTCGGTCGCTAGCTTTTCGGGATTCATCCCTTTGCGCCATTCTTCGAGCGGTTTCAGGTTAATCACTGTTTCGAACATTTCAAAGGGCGCCGGGTCAGTGGCAGTCTCGGCTCGCCCCGATTTACCGAAGACACTGGTAACCTCTGGAACGCTTTTGAGAATTTTGTCCTGCAATTGTAGCAAACGTCCGGCTTCGGTAACGGACATGCCTGGTAGACCTACTGGCATGTACAGGAAAGAACCTTCGTAAAGCGGTGGCATGAACTCTGAGCCCAGGCTGCGAAAGACCGGTACCGTCATGACCAATGAGCCTGCCGCTAGCACGATGACTAGCCAGCGCCAGCGCAATGCCAGGTTGACGAAGGGCTGATAACACCAAATTAAAAATCTACTTAAAGGATTTTGTCGTTCTGGAGTAATTTTTCCACGTATCAACCAGACCATCAGTAACGGTACGAGAGTAACCGATAGTAATGAAGCGAAGAACATCGCAAAAGTCTTGGTGAAAGCCAGCGGTTTGAAGAGTCGTCCTTCTTGTTCTTCCAATGAAAAAACCGGCAAAAAT
>JACQUT010000370.1 GCA_016267585.1 Cyanobacteria bacterium NC_groundwater_1444_Ag_S-0.65um_54_12 | reverse complement strand
TCGAGCTGGGACGCCGGCGGATGGATCTTGGAGCCACCTTTACCGCCATGTGGCGCCATGAAACTCAGCCTTTCCCCTTTGGCCCCTTTCTCGCGTCAGGGGGCATGATAGCTATCTTGGTCGGCGAGCACCTGCTGGAATGGTTCAAGGGCTGAGGTGATGGCGGATCTGCAAGGTACTGTTCAAAAATACTGGGAGTCTCTCAAGAAGAGCTTCCAGCGGGGAAGCCGCATTGGCCTGGACATCACCTCTGATACCATCGCGGTTGCCGAGCTGAAGCGGTCGCGAAATGCGCTGACCTTGACCAATGTCGCCATTGCCAATACCCCCTGGAATGCCGTGCAAGACGGAGAGATCACGGATCCGATAGCCGTTGCCGAAGTGATCGAGCAATTGCTGCGCGAGAATCGGATTACTGCCAAGAGCGCGATCTGTGCGGTGGCCGGCCAATCTACCATCGTCCGTCCGGTGCGCTTCCCCATGATGCCGGCCTCCGAGCTGCGGGAAGTCATACTCTATGAAGCGGAACGCTATATTCCGTTTGCCATGGAAGAAGTCAACCTCGGTTTCGAGGTGATCGGCGAAGTAGAAGAAGATGGTGCACTTAAACAAGAAGTCGTGCTGGTAGCCGCCCAGAAGAATCTCATCGGTTCGCTGGTGAAGTGCGTGCAAGAAGCGCGACTGACCGTGGATTGCGTCGATGTCGCTTCCTTCGCGGTGCTGCGTGCCCTGGCGGATACCGATCAGATGCCAGATGAGCAGAGTGTGGCGCTGGTACACATCCAGGGCTGGACTACCGATATCAATGTCCTGCAGTCTGGTATCCCACGTTTTTCGCGTTCCGTGCCGATAGGTTACAGTTATTTTCTGGACGCCATAGTAAATGCTCTGGAGCTAGAAGAAGACAAAGCGCGCCAGGTGCTCGACGAGATTGACGTGGATCCTCAAGGGTCAGCCGATATGTCACCGCAAACCGAGCAAGCAGCAGAAATCGTGCGGCCAGCGTTAAGCGAGCTGGTGGCAGAAGTGGGACGCTCGATTGATTTTTATTTATCGCAAGGAACCGAGGCCATAGACCGTATTGTCATTAGCGGTCGCGGCGGCGGGCTGAAGAACCTCGATCGTTTCTTGACCAGCCGTCTGGGATTGACTACCGAGGTTGCCAACCCCTTTCCGAAAATTGTGATCGACGAGCGGCAATTCGATCCGGCGCTGCTGTATTCACAAGCGTCTGCGCTCGCAACGGCGATTGGTCTGGCCATGCGAGGGTTTCAGCGGCTATGAGGACCATCAACATCAATTTGCTGGCGCCGGAGCCGGCAGCTGCGACCGGCCTGTCCTTACCCAGCCAGCTCGACATCGATCCGCTCTTGATCCTGATAGGAGTAATCGGCGTGGCCGTTTCCTTCGGTATTCCTAACCTCACCAAATGGGGCGTGATCACTTTCCTCTGCGAGCCTGCCGATCGCCAGATCGCCGAGCAGGAAGCGGAGCTCAAGCACAGCGAGCATGGAAGCCAGGAACTGGTCAAGCGGCAAAAACTGGTAGAAGGGTTAGAGACTGATTACCAGGTCCTGCAGGGTCTGTTCAGCAAACGTGGGGTCTGGGTAAATATCCTCGAAGAGCTGCGTGGTCTTACGCCTACCGACGTTTGGTTCGATAGCCTTACCACTACCGGTAATGACATCACCATAGTGGGCAACGCGCTGGACTACCGGGCGATAGCCTATTTCTACACGAATTTTCAGCATGCTCGCAACTTCACCGCTCCGAGCTTGAGCGGGATCAAGCTCGGAGCAGCCGGCGATCAATCGCTAGTGAGCTTCACGCTCAAAGCTACGCTCGCTGGTGCGGGGTCCGGAAAGTGAACGATTTCACGATTTTCGGGCTCACCATTTCGCCAGAACGGCTGCGGCAGGGTCTGATTGCTCTCTTCTTGGCGCTTTTTGCTTATCTGATGTATCAAGGCCCCTGGCCAGAGTTTGCGGCTTATCAAGAAAAGACTGGCAAGATCTTGCAGAATGAACAGGAAATAGTGGCGGCCAGAAGCATCAACGTAACCCGGCAGCAGGTGGAAAATCGTTATCGCAATATCCTTGCCGCCCTGAACAGCATTCGTTTTGCTTTTTCCCCGCGCAAGCAGATACTTTCCATTTTGTTGGTCGATCTTTCGCAAATTTTTCGCGATGCGGGCGTAGAGCTCATAAGCTTCGAGCCATTGGAGTTCAAGCCACTCGAGCGGGAAAGCCTGCGCGATTTTGGCAGCATAGCAATCCGTATATTGGCCAGAGCTGATTACCCGTCGCTCATTTTGTTGCTGGAACGATTGGCACGTTACGATCGCCTCTTGCACGTCGAGAGCCCGCAACTGCGCATGGGAAGCACCGCTAACTTGACCAAGGCTAAATTGGGCCAGGAAATCATTGATTCGTCAGCCAGATCGGTTAATCAGCCGTTGGCTGATAGCTCGGGCCTACCCAAGGTACTCGATGTCGAGTTGACCCTGATCACGTTCACGTTGAGCCAGTGAAAGATGGCATGATGAGGAGAAGAACCGTCACGTTTGGCCAGGCGTTGCTAGTTCCTGCCCTGGCGACCATCGGGCTAGCGCTGCTGGTATACGGGCGCAAGCTGGCGCTCGAGGAAATGTCGTTTGCCGCCCCATCGTCTGGCAACCCCTTGTTCGACGACTTCGATTTCACAGCGATCTCCACCGCAGGCGCCCTGGACTCGTGGTCCTCGGACGGAGGTTCCACC
>JACQUT010000369.1 GCA_016267585.1 Cyanobacteria bacterium NC_groundwater_1444_Ag_S-0.65um_54_12 | reverse complement strand
TTCCCCCCTTGGTGGTAAATTTTATGGCATTTGCTAACAGATTTGTCAAAACTTGCATTATACGCTGGGGATCTAGTAGTAAAATACCGTTAAACTGCAAATCTGATCGAAGATCGAGTTCTTTTTGCATGGCTAAAGGGAACAAGCGCGATATGGCATCTTCCACCAATGTTTCATAGACTATAGGTTCCTTGTTTATCACCAGCTTGCCAGCTTGAATCTTTGCGGCATCAAGTAAATCATCGACCAATCGCACCATGTGGTCGGCGCCTTCGAGGATTTTTTTGACATAGTAACTCTGCTCCTTGCTAACAGCCCCACAAATTTCATCTTCGAGCAGACTCGCGAAGCCTACGATGAAATTAAGCGGAGTTCTTAGTTCATGGCTGATGATCGATAAAAAATTATCTTTATATTGATCGTTTTTCTTGAGATCGGCATTGGCACGCTCCAATTCTTTCGCATATGCCTTGAGCTGTTCTTCAGCTTGCTTGCGCTCGGTAATATCGCGCACAATGGCGATTATCATCAACCCTTCGGTGGTCTGAAGCGGACTGAGACTGATTTCTAGCGGAAACTCCTGGTTGTCCTTGCGGCGCCCTAGCAGATCTAGCCCGGATTTCAATGGCCTGGTATGTGGTTTCTGTGAGTAATGCATTCTATGCATTCGGTGTGCAGTGCAAAAACGCTCGGGGACAAGCGCTTCTATCGGCATACCTAGCAGTTCGGCAGCCTTGTAACCAAATAATTGCGCAGCTTGCGTATTACAAAAAACGATCAAACCCACAGTATCTACAATAAATACTGCATCGGCAGCTGCTTCGATTATCCCGCGAAACTTAGCTTCGCTAGCACGTAATTCTTGTAATAGCTGCTGGCAAGCGGGAGAGCAGCTTTCATTGTCAGACAAGGGAAACAACTACTCAACCACTCTAAAGTTAATAATTATGGTACTGAATAATATGAAACCATGAATTCGCGCGATCAGTAAACGAGTGTATGAGTGTTAATTTGGGCACGATGTTAGCGGTTCAAGGAGTAATTTGTCGTGTCAATGCCGATAACAACCATAAAGGTGATCCGACGTCTACTGTGGTGTCTAGCTTTGGCAAGCGGAGCATTCCAGAGCGCTGATGCTTGGGCCATGTCCCCGACAAAATTCAGTCCAGCAGCTACGCTCTCTGCCGCGACTGATCGCGAGGCGGCAACCGATCGGCAATTAACGTCTCCGAACCTGGGGGGAGCTTTTTTATCGTTACTCTTGCCAGGCGCTGGCCAGTTTTACTTGGGCGACAATACCAAAGGAATCGCTTATCTAGCTTCTGGTGGCATATTAGCCGGTGCTACCTTCATTTACTTGCGAAGCCAAAGAGCTGGTGATTTTGATTCGTTCGAGATGCTGGCTTTCCCGGCCGTCATCAGCTTGGCTGGTTATCTGGCAGTAGGCATGGTAAGCACTATCGATGCCTTACTAGCGTTGCAACCTGGTCCGACTGCAGCGGAACCGGTATCGCCATTGCCCCAGACCGCGGTCCAGTCACCGATCATGACACTAGCAGTTCCTGGTGCCAAACCAGCTACCGCCAAACCAACTCCAGCACCAACGGCTCCGCCGGTTACGGTTAGCAGCACCATGTTGCCCCTGGCTGCACCGGAGCCGATCGCTACGCTTTCTCCCACTAAAACCATTGAACCGCCTGATGATGGCCAATATGTAATCGCTGCCTATCAATTAGCAAAGGCTAACCGTTATGCTGCTGCTATCGCAGAACTCGATCGCATCAGCGATCCAGAATACGGCCCGAAGATCGAGGCATTGTCAAGGCAATGGGGAACCGCAGCGGCCAAAGAACTGCTCAAACAAACCGAATCGTTATTGGCTGCCGAACAGTATGATGCAGCTGATAGCATGCTCGGGCGTATTTTGCGTCTACCGGTTTCCTCTGTCATCCAGAAGCAAGCCCAAGAGCTGCGTACTCGCATTCTCAGCAGAAAGAAAAGCCCCTAGGCATCCGGATGCATCCGTCAATAATGGCATGGTCCGCTTAGCTTTGCTACCATTGGGAGTAAAAGAGATTATCCTGTGCCTACTAGCCAAGCACCCAATATTCCGGGCCGCGGCGCACAGGCGCCGGCAGCGTCGGATCGCTGGCGTTTGGTAAAAGCCATAGGGGGGCTGGTCGCAGCTTGTATGGTTGGTTTAGTGGCAGGAGTAGTAACTGCTTTGCTCACCCCGGCAGATTGGCTTGCCAAGCCAACCACCCCGGTAAGCGACAAAGCTGCGCGCCCGGTCAATGAATTTGATAAATTGCCAAAAACCAGCATAGCAGCGCAACTTATCTTGCTGCTGGGAAGCGATGAGGCACATTTCGATCGACTGTCAACCAAGGATGCACCAGTGCGTTCGGATACCATGTTATTGCTGGGAGTGCATCCTGGGCAACGGCGTTTTACCGCGCTCTGGATTCCGCGCGATACGCGTTGCGAGATACCTGGCCATGGTCAAGATAAGATAAATGCCGCGCTGGCCCTGGGTGGACCGCAACTGGCCTGCCAGACGGTAGCTAATTTCTTGCGCGTTCCTATCGATCATTGGATACAAATCAAGATAGCTGGGTTGATCGATCTGGTGGATCGGCTAGGTGGCGTGGATATCGAGGTTCCCAAAAACATGCATTACACCGATCGAACCGCCGGGTTGGCTATTCGTCTAAAAAAGGGTTTGCAACACCTGGACGGGGAAAAAGCGCACGAGTTTATTCGCTTTCGCCATGATGCACAAGGGGATATTGGCAGGATTAGCCGGCAACAAGCATTCCTGCAAGCCATAGCCCACAAGTTGCTATCACCTGCTGGTATCTTGGCGCTACCTCGACTAATAGCGATCTTTCACGAAGTAATAGCTACCGATATGGATCTGCGGCAGTTAATGACGTTAGCGG
>JACQUT010000366.1 GCA_016267585.1 Cyanobacteria bacterium NC_groundwater_1444_Ag_S-0.65um_54_12 | reverse complement strand
GTTGCCCACCATAAACTCGGTCGAAGCCAGGCACCATCCCAAGAGCGGTTGCCGGTAACCTCTCGTCTAGCTTGTGCGCTAGCCACAGCGTCAAAGCTACTGAGCCATCACTTAGCACACCTAGCAGCCAAACCGTATGGCCAGTAAGGTAGCCAAGATAACTGAAACCAACTATGCTTGCACCCTTGGCGACTAGCAGTAGCCTGAAATATGCGGTTACTTCCGGGTTATTGCCACTGGTCCAGGCTAGTGCCGTGAGAGTGAACATCAGAGATATCGCCAGCACGTACCATAAACCACTGTCCGCGATATTGCCGGTAATCGCTCCCCCAAGACCGAGAGCCCTGGCTAGCGCGGTAAGAAACCCGGCCAGCTGCTCTGGTAGCAGCCAAAAAGCTAAGCCTACCACCAGAAAAGCTACGGCCCACCCGCGAGCCACGGCGGGATAAATCACTAGCTTTACCACTCCTGCCAGTCGCTAATTGCATTATTCCCCAGTAAAGCTAGATTATGACAAGAACGTAGTTCGTTTATTTGGCAGCAGGAGCTTCAAAGACATAAGCAACGCCACCGTTAGCTAACCAGGCTTTTTCGAGATCACGTGGTAGCCAGACAAAGCCTTCGCCACCTTGGGGCTGCGCTGGGTCGTTTACCACGATCTCTCCTGATGGCAAAAATCCACGAATCAGGAGCAGGTGACCCTTGGTGGTTCGATAGGCTGGTGGACGTTCCAGTTCGCCTTCTTTGAAACGAATGCTAGCTCCTAGCAGGTGCCCCTTGGCTAGCTCCGCACGTACTTGATTCCAGTTGCGAAAACGCGTGACATAAGCTGGCAATCCACGTTCGGCAGCCGCCGCCACCGCACGTGGCCAAACGCCAAACAAGTCAAAGCGCTTATCATAGATGCGCCTGGCAAAATCCTCCAGGGAAGGCGGCGCAGCACCATGATAGGCCAGTGCCATGAACGTGGTGGTCGGCGAACAGAGACTACCCTTCATGCGTGGCTCGCTAGTCTCTTGGCTGCGAAAAGGAACTGGCAGGACACCGGTCCAATTGTTGACGGTAGCCAGCTGACGCACTTTCCAGCTAGCTCCTTCGGCAACGGTATCATCGCCAGAAAGACAAATCGCCAAGCGCCGAAGCAGCGGACTGGCGGTCGCTACCGCGGAGCGGAATAAAGTATAGCGCCACTGAAAGACCTTGACTGGCTTGGCAGTCTCCAGGGTATCGACATTGATCCGCAAATCAGGCGTCTCGAGTGTCTCATCAGGGAGCGGAGGCGGCGCATCACCCCATTCGCCAAGCGTTAACCAAGGTGACCAATCGGTTGGCAATGCTGCGATCGAATTAGCTGTGATATCCTCGGTCAAGCGTATACGAATGGCAAAGCGCAGGCCGGTGCCGGCCGGAGCCACTGCATTCCAAGATGGAATAGCAACCGTGAAAGGGAAAGGAGCCTGAATCGGCGCACTCATCACGGTCAGCTCTCGGCCAGCTGACCCCAAATAACTGTCGGCTAGCTCAGCTGACGTAAAGAACAAAGTGGCATCTACTGGCGCCGCCCAGGCCGCTGCACTGGACAGCCAGCCAGCCAAGAGCCATGCCACTAGCTTGCGGCAAATCGACGGTGTAGCTAGATTCATCATCGTCTAAATATACGGCAAAACCAGCTCCAGATCCGAGCGGTCAGAAAGTTTTGCGCTGCGGTGGTAGGCCCACCGGGCGCCATGATCCACCTTTGCTGGTAGCCTTGCTGTGAAAAGAGGGCTAATGGATCTAACTTGGCCAAAGCACTGGTCAGATTGCGGCCAGCTGGCTGGCTGGCAGGATCGGCCAGCAGCGCTAGTTTGAACTGGGCGATCGCCCAATCTAGCCTACCTTGTCGCAGATAGACTACTCCGAGGTTGTTATGCGGCCGCGCATAGCCAGGTCGCAGCCGTATAGCTTTGTTGAAAAGTGAAGATGCCTCTTCGTTGGCCCCGCGCTTGAGTAATAACAGGCCAAGGTTATTGAGCGCTGGCGCATGATCAGGTCTGATTTCCAGAGTATGACGTAATTCCACCTCGGCATCAGCATGATGACCCGAGCTGGCCAATTCTAAAGCTCTATTATAGTGTCTGGCGGCATCCTGGCTGAAATGCTCATGTTGATTGCTCACAAACCGGACCATAGCATAAGTAGTAGCAGTTTAGTTATGTGGCAACCAATGGTATTTTTAGTAAGTACGGCACCATCGCGCAGGAGGTAGCCCCATGAACGCTTACGGAGGCTGGATTTTCGTTGGTGTGATTGTCGCAATCGTGGCAATCGGTATTGTCTTGGGCTGGCGCCAGCTAAGGGGAAAACGGCCACTAGCCGGCAAAACTGCTACCAAGGAACCATCAGCCGGTAAAACTATGGCGAAAATAAATGGTAAGGTGACTGAAAAGAGTTCGCGAGCTGCTGCCAAAAGTAACTCGGGTCTGGAACGCAAATATCTGCAAGCCCGGCAACGTTTCAACCGGATGATTGACAAACGGATTGCACGTGAGCCGTTCATTGGCGATCGCCTGCGCAAGACGCGCGATCTCGTTTTGAGCTGGTATGGCCAAAAAGGAAAAGTAACAGGGATACGTTTCCAAAATAAAGACACCAGGGCTGCTTGCAAGGTGTGTGCGGGGCGTCACGGGAAGGAATATGCGCTATTGAAAGTCGATGTTGTTGCGCAAATCCTTCCGCCTTGCCATGCAGATAGCGGTGGCAAGCAAGAGTGTTCTTGCAGCATCATGGCGATTCTTTCGGGAGATGAACAGAGCAAGTTGACTTCACGAAAACGTTGACCTTACCCACCTGACCAAACAGCACTTCGGCAGCGCTTTGGGAATGCGCTGCCGAAGTGCTGTTAATAGTGAGGAGGAAAGGGTTAATAATAGTTATTCGTGGCTTCTAGGACGACCGGGACACTTACTTCTGCTAACAAGTTAAGATAAACGTCAGTGGTTTGCCGCTTTCTTACAACGATCTTATCTTTTGCCCCGGCATTATAATCGGGGCCTTTAGCTGCGATTTCATATTCGCCTGGTTCAAGGCGACCGATGGCGAAATCGCCCAAGGTATCGCTCTTGGTACGCCAGATACGCCCGGTAGTGAATGACTTCAAAGTAACAGCTGCTTGGGAAACTCCCACCTTGGTGTAATTATCGTAAACTTTGCCGGAGATTCTGCCTTTCGAGAGCAGATCCCAGATAGCGCCAAAATCTAGCAAACGATGTATGCGAGCGACCATCACCGTTTCATCTTGCCCTGGCCCACGCAGTATGACCTTTTTGTTCAAAGCATCCGCGATCTTGAGAGTGGTTCCTTCGCTGGTAGAGCCAAGCGGTATAGAATTTTCCCGCTTCCACCACAGGATGCCTTTCTTGACCTGCAGGAAAAACTTCCCAGGTGTGTTGCTGCGGATGAAGCCAATACGGGTCAAGCTTTTAGGTTTACCACCAGCAGCAAAGGTAGTCAGGTCGCTGCTGGTTTGTACCGTTTCCGCTTCGCCGCCTAAATAAGCCAACTCATCGTCGGTTAGCATGTCAAGTTCACCGGACGAGTTTAAATTCTCCATGTTGCTTTCGGCGCCGACCACGGTATCGCTAACCGCAAACGTAGCGTTGCTTCGACCGCCAGACAGATTGGCGGATTTTTGGTAGGAGGATGGCGTGCCGCATCCCAGCATGAGCAGGGCGATCGCACAGGCAACTAGACCATATCTATGATTTTTGGACGATAGCATGTCCTCTCTCCTCTTCACTAAGGTTAATCATCGTTTCTGCTGGCCGATGAACACCTTATAGCCTGACAATAGGC
>JACQUT010000365.1 GCA_016267585.1 Cyanobacteria bacterium NC_groundwater_1444_Ag_S-0.65um_54_12 | reverse complement strand
GGTATGGCGCTAGCTTGTTCCGATGGCGATCTGCTGTCCGTTACTACCGACGGTTATGGCAAGCGCACGCCACTTTCCGAATACCGACCGCAAGGGCGTGGTGGGCTGGGTTTGATCAATATGCGGCTCAATGTCAATCGCAATGGTAAGGTGGCTAGCGTTCTGGTAGTACGGGAGACTGACGAGGTAGTGCTAGTCACGACCAATGGCATTGTCATACGCCAAATGGTATCGGATATAGCGCGCTATGGACGTATGACCCAAGGTGTACGTTTACAGCGGTTAGGTGAAGATGATCGAGTAGCTGGCGTTGCTCCGCTTGTCGCCGTGGGAGAAGAGGCGTGACGGATTTCGCTAACTTTAATTTCGATCCTTTTCAAACCGATTATTCATTTAATTACCAGCTACCTGATACCGCAACCGAGGAAACAGGGTTGCCACAGTTGGGTATCATGCTAATTGATATGAACGTTTTATCGCTCGAGCGATTAGAGGAAGCCATAAGCCTGCAACGCGAGCAAAATGTACCGTTGGTACAGGTGTTTTTAGAAGGTGGTTTTTGCACTCAGGATCAGGTGATCATGGCTTTGCGGTCCCGGCCGCAATACGGGTGATAGAGGTGATTTTGCAAAAAGGCGGGAACCGAACTTTGCGTTTGGGTTGCTTGACAGACGTAGGTAAGGTTCGGGATATCAATCAAGATTGTTTCGCTACCAGTCTAGAGCATGGTCTTTTGATGGTGGCAGATGGCATGGGTGGCCATCTAGCAGGTGAAAAAGCGGCTCAGAGCGCGGTAGATATCATAACGGCCATGCTTACGGCAGAAATTAGCCATAATGGTGATATGCGGCAGCTGATTCGCCAGGCTATCCAAGAAGCTAATCGACAGATTGTGCAGGCCTCGTTGCAGGATTCTTCGATGCGCGGGATGGGCACTACCGCCACGGTGGCAATGACGATTGATGACATGGTCCATATCGGACATGTCGGAGATTCCCGCGCTTATCTGCTACGGGAAGGAACCATCGAGCAGATCACGGAAGATCACTCGGTGGTAGCTCAGCTTTTGAAAGCTGGTGCGATTACTTCCCAGGAAGCAGCAAATCATCCTTATCGCAATGTCATAACTCGTTGCTTGGGAATGCAGACAGATGTCGAGGCTGATACCATTTCGCTGCCCTTCAGGCCAGGTGAGAGTCTTCTGCTATGCACTGACGGGCTGTCCGGGTTGGTTTCGGATGATGAGCTGCTCAAGCTGGCGAGCGAGGCTCGCGATCCGCAAGATGCTTGCCAAAAGATGCTTGAGTTGGCGATCGCCCGTGGTGGTTATGATAATGTGACAGTTGTTTTGTTGCATTATCAAACATGAGCAGAGGTAGCGACACGTATTGCGCTTCCAACACAAAAGATGGGTGAGACGCTAGGCAAGTACGAAATTATCGAAGAGCTCGGACGAGGCGGAATGGGGGTAGTCTACCGAGCGCTAGATACTTGCTTGAATCGTGAGGTCGCTCTAAAGGAGTTGATGTTGGCGGTAACTTTGCCTACCGCCGAGAAAATAGATACGGTCGAACGTTTCAAACGGGAAGGTGTGGCAGCGGCCCGTCTTCAACATCCCAATATTGTCAGCATTTATGAAACGGGGAATGACGGCGAGCGTTATTTCATGGCCATGGAGTTGGTCAGCGGTAAATCTTTGGGTTATTTCTTGGACAAGAAAACAATTTTTTCTTGTCAACAAGTAGTTGATATTGGCGTACAGATTTGCTCGGCACTGGATTATGCACATCAATCAGGAATTGTGCATCGGGATATCAAACCGGACAATATTCACATTGAAGATAACGGGCGAGTAAAGCTAATGGATTTCGGGGTGGCGCGCATCAAATCGGATCTGCCAGATTTAACACAAACTGGCACTACGCTAGGAACTATCGCTTATATTTCCCCCGAACAGCTTACCGATTCCCGGCAGGTCGATGGTCGTTCAGATATTTTTTCCTTGGGTGCGCTGTTCTATGAAATGCTGACTTTCCGCACGCCTTTTGATGCTGGTAACCTGGGTGGGACGATCTTACGCATAATGAACGAATCGCCTACTCCACCACAGGAAATCAACCCTAACATTCCGAATAAGTTGGCTAACGTTATTCTACGTGCTTTGCGTAAGAATCCGGAGGATCGTTTTCCAAGAGCAGCCGAAATGCTTTATGCTTTGCAAGATGCTTTGCGCATTGAAACCGGAGCTACCAGTACTATTGTAGTACCACGGCTCGAATCTTGTCGTTTTTGTCGCAGTACCTTGCCATTGAATACTCGAGTTTGCCCGAACTGCGGACGTTCCAATATTGGCGGCGGACTGGCGGCTGAAAAACCACCTGCTGTCTTGGTGCCGTCTCGCCCGCAACTATCACCTCCACGGTTATCGCCAACGGCGACAATGAGCCATCGCCCACAATTGCCACTTTCTACCGCCCGGGGGACGCAATCAGCAAGCAAAGGAAATAGCTCGCCGGGCCTGAATGCTCCAGCTAAACGTGCTGGTGCTAATTCCCCAGCTAACGATTTGTCTGGCGTAGCTGGCGCGGTAGCAGGTCAGGTGAAAAGCTTGGCTTTTTCACAAATTTTTGGCAAAGGCGGGCCAGGTCATGGTGAATTTACCCAAGCTCGTGGCATAGCTTTTGACAATCAAGATCGGCTATACGTGGCGGACACGGAAAATGGTCGGGTACAAATATTTGATATTCAAGGGCGATTCATCAATCAAATAAAAGCTTCGCCCAACAAGGAGTGTTTTCGCTTTCCCCGCTCGGTAGCTATCAGCGTGCAAGGAATTGTATATATCACGGATGATCTAGATTACCGAATTTACAAATTCGCTACCGATGGGCAACCTTTAGGGATCTGGCGACGGGTGCGTGCTGGCGATGTGCAACCGACCATCCCTAGCCGGATTCTGGTAGCCTTGCAGGGAATCATCTACCTGGCTGAGCCTAACAACCGGAGGGTGCTGCTATTTGACATAAACGAAAACCCTTTGGGTATCATATCCGAGGGGTTGACAGCCCCTTGCGGTCTGGCGCTAGACGCGGATGGTCAACTATTTGTGATAGATGCGGCCAATGCCATGGTAAATGTATACAATAACGCGAGAAAATTAAAAATGTCATTCGGACAAAAAGGCACCGGACCCGGCGAATTCAGTGTTCCACGGGATGTGGTGGTAGATAATTTTGCAAATATCTATGTTGCCGATACGCTGAATCATCGCATACAAGTCTTTGATGCCTCGGGCAAACATGTTCTTTCATTGGGCCAGAAGGGCACTAAAATTAACGAATTCAATGGCCCCGAAGGTTTGCTGATTGGTCCTGATGATCGTTTATATGTTGCGGATCGCGGTAACGGGCGGGTTCAAGTATTCCACATAGCGCGCGGTAACGGGTAATGGGAGGTTTGACTTTGTCCAAAGCGGTTTCCGTTCCGGATCTCAAACGCATGAAACAGCGGGGTGAGTTAATAGTGGCTGTCACCGCTTATGATTATTCTACCGCTGTTCTGCTCGATCAGGTCAACGTCGATTTGATTTTGGTCGGCGATAGTCTCGCTACCGTGATGCTTGGCCATCCGAATACTTTGCCAGTGAACATGGAAGAAATGTTGCATCATACTCGTGCGGTGGCGCGTGGCGTGCAGCGTGCGATGGTAGTGGCTGATCTTCCCTTCATGAGTTATTACACAGTGGAGGCAGCGCTCGAGAATGCTGGCCGTTTCCTGAAAGAGGCCCGGGCAGCTGCGGTAAAGCTCGAAGGCGGAAAGCCACCGCAGCTAGCAGCGGTGACAGCCTTGGTAGCGCAAGGTATCCCGGTAGTAGCGCATTTAGGTTTCACGCCACAAAGTATTCATGCGCTTGGTGGTTACTATGTTCAGGGTAAGTCGCTAGAATCGGCCAAACAATTGCAGGCAGAGGCAGAGCTACTGGCAAAGGCCGGAGCTTGCGCTCTGGTGCTCGAGCTGGTGCCGCCGACATTGGCGGCAGCGATTTCGAGCGATCTCGAGATCCCTACCATAGGCATCGGGGCAGGACCATACTGCGATGGTCAAATCCAGGTATTTCATGATCTGGTAGGATTGGGAGCGGATTATGTGCCGAAGCATGCGGCACGCTATGCTGAATTGCGCCGTGAGATCTGCCAAGCAGTCGAACGTTATGCCGCGGATGTGCGAGCGCGGCGTTTTCCGGAAGCGGAAGTCATGACTTAGCGTTCTGTCAAGCCGGATAACGTATTTTTGCTTGGTGCAGGCGGGCGATCGCCTCTTTTAGAATATGCTCCTCGGCCACGAGGCTGACGCGGAAGAAACCTTCACCAGCTGCTCCAAATCCTGAACCGGGGGTGAAAATAACTCCCGTTCGGTTGATGACGTCGGCTACGAAATCATAAGAAGTCAAGGGGGGCGGTACGGGTGCCCAGACATACATGGTAGCTTTAGGGCGTTCGAGTTTCCAGCCCAGTGACTCTAACCCTGCGACCATTACATCGCGACGGCGCTGGTACTTGGCAATCAATTGCTCGATATGGCTTTGTGGCAAAGAAAGCGCTGAAATGGCCGCATCCTGTATGGCACCGAATATACCGTAATCCATGTTGGTTTTTACTCGGTACAATTGTTCCAGGACTCGGGCATTGCCTACTGCAAAACCACAACGCCAACCAGCCATATTGTAGGTTTTCGACATGGTGTGGAATTCGACGCCTCGGTCCTTGGCGCCAGGAATTTCTAGCAAAGAAGTGGGCCGATAGCCATCGAAGGCAAGCTCGGCGTAGGCCAGGTCATGAACCAAGATGAGGTCATTTTTGCGAGCAAATTCTACGGTCTCTTCATGGAAGGTACGTGGCGCTACCGCTGCGGTAGGGTTGTTGGGGAAGTTGTAGAAGAGCAGCCGGGCTTTAGCCAGCATGGTAGCTGGCACTTCCGCCCAATCTGGCAAAAATTCACGTTCGGCTCGTAGCGGCACGAGGCAAAGTTCGCCGCCGGCCAGAATGGTGCCGCGTTGATGTACTGGATAGCTAGGATCCGGAACGATGACAACATCGCCCGGGTTGACGAAAGCTAATGCTAGCTTGGCTAATCCTTCTTTAGAGCCGATGAGCGGCAAGACTTCTTTGTCTGGGTCGAGTTCAACGTTGTAGTGCCGCCGATACCATTCGGCTATGGCGCGACGAAAGGCTGGTTTGCCGCGAAAAGCCGGATAGCGATGATTCGAGGGATCTTGTATGGCCTCGATCATGCGCTCTATTACTGCTTTGGGGGTTGGCTGGTCGGGTGAGCCGATGCCAAGATCGATACATGTAAGCCCGTTGGCTTCTGCCGCACTGCGGAGCACTTCTAGCTGCGCTGTGGCATAGGGCGGAAGCAGGGTTAACCGATGAGCTTCAGTGAGATGCTCGGTCATTAACGTCATAGAGCGGCAAACTCCTCAAAATAAGCGATGATCAGTCGATACGTGAAGCAATTTCTGGTCGCGCCACCGGTAATTGCGTACGGAGCAGACCATTAACTTCCGAAATAGCACGCGATAACATGACCTCATCGATCGGAATGGGCAAGGCATAGATCGAGGAATCTTCCTGCAAGGCAACGGTGATAGCTGGCTGCAAATCATTTTGGGATAGTGCGACGGCTAGATCGTTTAGCGCCGGGGAGAGGCCAATATCGTTGAAGAAATCTATTAACTCTTCTATTTCGCCCAGGGGTCGATCTTGTAAAACAAGCTGTACCAGAATACCGAAAGCTACTTTTTCGCCATGATAGCTCCGGCGGTTGCCAGGAAGATGCGTGAGCCCATTAGCAACGGCATGAGCTGCTACGCTACGACAAGCCGGGCCTCCCATCTCCCCTACTGCGCCTGCTAGCAATACGTTTATTTCTATGACGCGCCGCAGGGCTTCGCCGCTGTCTTGTCGCCGCAGTTCACTTACTGCGGCTTTGGCATGACGAACTAGCTGTTTATGCAGGTGATGGGCCAGTTCCCCGGCAGCCAAAGTGAAAGCGTCTGCTCGCGTGGCATCCATTGTCGAGGCGGCTTCGTACCATTTGGCCATGGCATCGGCGATGCCGCTTGCCAGCAGGCGCACTGGTGCGGTGGCAACCAAATTGCAATCGAGTGCCACCGCTTGTGGCGGACAATCTAGCAGCTCTCCGTAAAGCCAGGCCCCGTTATCGGTGTAGAGGTTCGCTAGCGCTGTCCATGCTGCGCAAGTAGCCGCACTGGTCGGGATAGTAAAAGCTGGTAGCTGCAAGCGCTGTGCAATGAGCTTACTAGCATCTAGCACCTTGCCGCCCCCTACGCCGATAATGGCATCCATCCCTCTAGCAGCAATGCAGAGACGTTCTATTGCTGCTTCGGTAACCTCGCCGCCCAAAAAGGCAGTTTCAAATGCCAGGCTGGTAGCATTCAAGGCAGCAACGACATACTGTTCGGCTAGTTTCCAGGCAACTTCGCCTTGCACTATCAGTACACGGTTCCCGACCTTGGCAACCATGTCAGTTAGCTTTGCCAGAGCGGTAGGGCCCAGCAGTACACAAGATGGCGCTATGAGGAGCCGCCGTGTACCTGTCATGGCAAGGGTATTTATTGTCAATGCATTGCTCCCTGCTTCTTGGGTGATTGCCCCCGCTGGCGTTGCTCAATTTACTTTAGCCAATCCCCCCCGGCGGCGCGCCAGGGGATCCCCTCCGTGGGTGAAGTCAATCGAGTGCCGCTAGGCTATCCGCAATTGTAGCAATTAATTCCCCAGCTGCGAAATACCGCTCTAACCCGGCAATAGCCTAAAAGCTAGACTGCTGGCTGTTTGCAAGGCTCTCTGGTAAAATGAAGTTTCTCTTGCACTTGATTACCGCAATTGGAGGGTTTCATGCTCAGTGGGCTAGATGGTTTGCCCACCACCGGAACCGCCGTTCAAGCCGATACAGCTTATGGCGCCGAACAAATACAGGTACTGGAAGGTCTCGAACCGGTTCGTAGAAGACCGGGAATGTACATTGGCAGTACCGGTGAACGTGGCCTCCATCATCTGGTTTACGAGGTGGTCGATAACTCTATAGATGAGGCATTGGCCGGTTTTTGCACGCGAATAGTCGTGACGCTCAAAGCGGATGG
>JACQUT010000371.1 GCA_016267585.1 Cyanobacteria bacterium NC_groundwater_1444_Ag_S-0.65um_54_12 | reverse complement strand
GTTTTTTCCCTGGTCATCATAATCATCTCCTTTCTGCCAGTTTTTTTCTTGACGGGTGCAGAAGGAAAACTCTTCCGTCCCTTGGCCTTTACCAAAACCTTTGCCATGGGATCCGGTGCCGTTCTCGCAGTGACCGTGGTGCCAGTACTGATGATCTTGCTCATGCGCGGACGGATGAAAAGAGAAGACGAAATGGCACTTAGCCGATTCTTTCAGAGAGTATATCGCCCGGTCCTGCGGGCAGCGCTCGATTATCGGAAATCTACCGTCATTCTTGCGATCGTAGCTACGTTGGCGGCATTGCCAATTGCCAAGAGCCTGGGGTCAGAATTCATGCCGCCATTGGACGAGGGAAGCCTGTTATTCATGCCAACCACGCTACCGAATGTTTCGCTCACCGAGGCCAAGCGCCAACTCCAGGTTCAAGATCGTATCATTGCCAGCTTCCCGGAGGTCGCCGGCGTACTGGGCAAAGCAGGACGTATCGATTCGCCAACCGATCCAGCACCGATCAGTATGGTAGAGACCATCGTACTGCTGAAGCCAGCCCCAGAGTGGCCCAAAGAGAGCCGACGCAGCGACCTCATCGCCAAACTGGACGAAAAGCTGCAGATCCCTGGCATTGCGAATTTCTGGACGATGCCCATCATCAATCGTATAAATATGCTGGCTACCGGAGTCAGAACCGATCTGGGGCTCAAGATTCACGGTTCTGATCTCATGACCTTGCAGGGTTTGACAAAGCGAGCCGAAGGCCTCCTCAAAGACCTGCCCGGTGCGTCTCATGTCTATGCCGACCGCTTCACCGGCGGCAAGTATATCGACATTGCTATCGATCGCGAGGCGATCGCCCGGTATGGCCTCCAGATCGGTGAGGTGCAAGAGCTCATCGAAACAGCCATCGGGGGCATTCCGCTCACCACGACCGTCGAGGGCCTCCAACGCTATCCAGTACGCCTGCGCGTCGCCAGAGAGTTAAGAGATACTCCCGAGGCGCTGGAGACCATACTGGTGCCAACAGCATGGGGCCCAGCGATTCCGCTCTCTACCATAGCTAAAGTACAAGTGAGCGAAGGTCCGCCGATGATCAGCAGCGAAAACGGCATGCTTTTGGGAATCGTGTTCTTGAATGTGCGCGGACGGGATATGGGGGCAGTGATCCGCGATGCTGATCAGCGGATCCGCCAGAACCTGCCTTTGCCACCCGGTTACTTCTACGCGTGGACCGGTCAGTACGAGAACCTCATCCACGCCAGAGATCGCCTCAAGATCATCATCCCGGTCACCATGCTGCTGCTCTTTATTTTGCTGTACCTGACTTTTGGCCAGGCGAGTTCGGCGCTCCTCATCATGTTGTCGGTTCCGTTTTCACTGGTCGGTGGAGTCGCACTGCAAGCGTTGCTCGATACTAATTTCAGCGTAGCGGTGTGGATCGGCTACCTGGCATTGGCGGGGGTGGCAATCGAGACCGGGGTAGTAATGCTCGTTTACCTGAACGATGCCATGAGCCGAAAGAGCGCCGCTACCGGCGGGATCCTTGACCGGCAGGATCTTTACGAAGCCACGATGGAAGGCGCCGTGTTGCGTCTCCGTCCAAAGCTGATGACTGTCTTCGCCGCCCTCATGGGTTTGGTTCCTATCCTTTGGAGCTCCGGAACCGGGTCGGACGTGCTGCGACCCATCGCAATTCCTATGATAGGTGGCCTCGTGACCTCTTCCATCCTTACTCTCGTCGTACTTCCCGTATTGTTCCTCTCCCTCAAGGAATGGGAACTGTCCAAGAAAGGAAAGATCGAATGTTTAGACATTTAGCGCTAGGGGTAGTTCTGACGTTGGCATGGGCGCCAGTCGCCTGGGCCGGCGTCATCAAAAGCCAGACTACTGGTACCTCCAAAGTAACGTTGTCGAGTACCGAGAACTATATCGTGGCTGGCAATAATGACATCACCGTCACTATCACGGACACCAAGGGCAAGCCCAAAAAAGCGACTGTTTCCAGCCTGAGTTTCAACATGCCAGCCATGGGCACCATGGCAGCGATGAAGAGCACGGCTGAGCTCAAGCCGGGCAAGAATCCGGGGGAGTACACCGGGAAGGTGAACGTCGGAATGACGGGTTCCTGGAAAGTGGTGATAGCATACAAGGACGAGCGGGGAAACCATCGCGCCAACATGCAAATCGTTGCCCGCTGAGCTCAGCTGCGATGGGAAGTGCCGTTATGCGGGACTGCAGCCGGCATCGTTCATCACCGCTGAACTCTCGTGGCGGTAGCCGTACCGCGGTCATGGGGCAGGGTAGCCAGCTTGCCCAATCAAAGGCACGAAGCAGCAGCGCATCAGTGCTTCCTCTTCCCATTGCTGCTGGCCAGAACGTACTATCCGTAATAGTATCGTACCAGCAGGCCCGCTGACCGGAATAACCAGTCGACCGCCGATAGTGAGCTGATCTAGATAGGAATCAGGGATCTTGGGTGCTTCGGCGGTCACGATAATGCCAGCATAAGGAGCTTGTGCCGGAAATCCCAGCGTTCCATCGGCAGTCTCGATTTGCACATTCGCGATACCGAGTTCGGCCAAGCGTTTCCGGGCACGGTGCGCCAGGAAGCCCTTGCGCTCTACCG
>JACQUT010000361.1 GCA_016267585.1 Cyanobacteria bacterium NC_groundwater_1444_Ag_S-0.65um_54_12 | reverse complement strand
TTGAAGGTGAGCAGGAAGCTGCCAGAAGCATCGGTCACCGAACTGGCTACCGTGTTGCCGGTGTCGGCATCTATCAGCGAGACCGTGGCGGCATTGGCCACTTCGCCCAGGGTAGCCGCGGTATGGTAGGCGCTAGCTGGTTCAATCCGGAAGGTCACTTGCCCCGAGAGGGCAGTATCCGGATGCGACAGCAGCGAACGCAGCCATGGACGCTCCTGGCAGCTGGCCACAAAAACTACCGCTAGAGGGAAAATTACCACTGATCGCCAGGTAATAGTTCGCCGTATCACCATCCGCTCCCCGAATTCGCGCCGGGCACCCTTCAAGGTTGCCCCTGTCCTTACGCACTATATACCCGCGATCGCTAACTTCCCTGCGCTGAATTCTTACTCGGTCTGCTAATCAGGCGGCAAGAATATCGACGCATGAATTCTAGGGATGATCGCTAAAATATAGAAATGCGGTAAACTGGCTGCCTATGGAAAACATCACAGGAAAGAAAATACGGATACTGCTAGGCAAGGTAGGATTGGATGGGCATGATCGGGGGGTCAAGGTAATCGCGCGAGCCCTGTGCGATGCTGGTATGGAAGTGATCTATACTGGCTTGCAACAATCTCCGGCAGATATCGCCACCATCGCAGTTCAAGAGGACGTAGACGTAGTTGGCCTATCATTACTTTCTGGAGCCCATCTCACGCTGGTTCCGGCTACTTTGGAGTGCTTGCGTTCACAAGGCGCAGGTCATGTGCCAGTTTTAGTAGGCGGTATCATCCCGGTCGCCGACGCCGAAAGCTTATTGGCACTGGGAGTTTCTGGAGTGTTCGGCCCGGGGACGCCGCTAGATAATGTGATTAGCGCCGTACGGGAAGCGGTAGCTGCCAAAGCAGCCGAGCCGGAGTCGGTTCGGTTCGAGTCTTCGCCTGGCAAACGCTGATGGTCATCGGCGCCGCGCTATTGCGCCTCCATCTGCCAGGCGCTACCTCGCTGAAAGATAAACGCCAGATTGTCCGGAGTGTCATTGCTCGCCTCCAAAACAAATTCAGCATAGCGGTAGCTGAAGTGGGCAACCAGGACAAATGGCAAATTGCCGAGATTGGGATTGCAGTGGTAGCCAATGATTCGTCACATATCCAGGGGGTGCTCGCCAAGGCGGTAGATCTGGTGGCAAACGGCCATTGGGAAGCCGAGCTACTGGATTATGAGACCGAGATTATCTACCTTTTTCAGGATTGAAGCTTATCCGTACCAGCGAAAACTTGCGGATTGAGCAAACCCGCTGGATCAATAGCATGCCGAGCGCTTTGGATGAGCTGTACTCCTAATGGCCCGATAGCTTTGGTCAGCCACGGCGCATGATCGCGCCCCACCCCGTGGTGGTGGGAGAGAGCGCCACCATTGGCCACAATGGCATGCAAGGCAGCGGATTTGCATGCCCACCATTGTTCCAGGACATGATCGGGATCTTGCCTGGCGATAAAGGTAAAATAAAGAGATGCTCCATTCAAATAGGCATGAGAAACATGGCAGAGTACCAAGCCTGGCGTGCCCCAGTTTGCCAAGGCCGTTTCGAGCGCCTTATTTACTTCTTGGTATAGCAAAGAGAGATTGGACCACATGGTAGCTGTCTCCAGCGTGTCTACCATGATCCCATGATCTAGCAAGACATCTCTCAGATAGGGTAAAGCGAAGCGTTGGCGATACCATTCTTGACCTACCTTGGCCCCCAGGCTCACTCCGCCGTATCCTTCTTTCGCCAGCTTCAAGGCGTAGTGCTTCTGACGTTTTACCTCGGCAATGGTCCCTTCGAATCCGCTGATCAGAAGACAACGATCATTCAGTGGACCTAGCCAGCGCTTGGCTAGTTGATTTACCCACTGCCGGACACCAGATGGCTCTGTAGGACGCATGGCAAAGGTGGCCAAGGTTTCTGCGGTGTTGGCAAGACGCAACGTTGCAGGCTTCAGCCCTTTTTGCAATAGCTGGCGGATACAGGTAATGCCTGCTTCAAAGGAAGGCATCAGTATTCCCTGATAATCTCTAGTGGCGGGGATTGGCCAGGTACGCAGCACTGCCTCGGTGATGACGCCAAGTGTTCCTTCGCTACCAGCAAGGAAACGCTTCAGTTCTGGCCCATCGCTTGCCGCGGGTAGCGCTAATGTAGCGAGTTCGCCTCGGGGGGTCGCCAGGCGCAAGGCCAGCACCATGTCTTCGATCTTGCCATATTGGCTGGATTGCTGGCCCGCTGAACGAGTCGCAATCCAGCCACCCAACGTCGAGTATTCGAAAGATTGCGGGAAATGCCCGAGTGTCATGCCGTAGCCGGCCAGACTGCGTTCCAGTTCTGGCCCTGATATGCCAGCCTGCGCTCGAGCGGTTCGCGAGATACTATCAACGCTGATCAACCGGTTTAGCGCGGCTAGCGATAGCACCAAGTAAGGCTGATCTGGTCCGGTAATACCACCCACCACCGATGTTCCGCCACCAAATGGTACGATTGGCAGCTGCCGGTGTACAGCTAATGCTAATATTCCCATCACGGCTTCGTGGCTACGTGGAAAGACGATAGCATCGGGTGGACTGTCTAGCTGTCCGCGACGTAGCCGGATCAAGTCTTGGTAGGATTTGCCGTAGGCATGCCGTACCCGACTTTCTTTATCGGTGGCCAGACAAGATTCTCCGCCAGCTAATACGGCCAGTTCAGACAGTTCTGCAGCACCAAGACGTGGCGGTGGCAACTCGATGGCATTGATGTCTACTGGCAAGTTAGCGGTAGCTAGTTCGCCAATTCGGCTGCTAATAAAAGGCCACAGACGCGAATGCTCTGCTAATGAAAAGGAATGAGCTGTATCGCCCCAGCCCCACCAGCGTGTCGGCATGGGTAACATCATAGGGGTGTTCGTCCGATTTCTACAAGACTGCTTATAACGGCCCGGTCAGGCAACTTGTCGAGTTGCTCCAAATAATGAGCGGCCCCTAGCCGGGTAAAGATCTCGTGAGCGCGTGCTAGATGGCTTTGCCGCGCCGGAGCTGGCGCGGGCAGATGTCGCCCGATTTCATAATGCGCCAGGCCTTGCTCGTAGGGTATGTCTAGCGCCTGGCTGGCCATTAGACTCTTTTGCCAGGCGCGGTGGGCTTGGGCCTTTTTACCCGAGAACCATTCATAACTGCCACGGTAGAGCCAGAAATAGGGTTTGCCCAGTTCATAAGCAGCGGCATAGTTTTTGGTGACATGACAGATTCGCTTGGCGATTTTTGCGATGGTTTCACTGGTAGGCAAGCCAGCCGAACGCTGTTCGCGCGTTTTTTCCCATAGCGCGAAACAAGCTTCGGCCGCACCGCTATAGCCATCGATGATCGCGGGGTTGGTGGGAGCCGCATTGATCATTCCCAGCCATTCCTGCAACGCTTCGCTAACTTGTTCCCAATCGCCCTGACGCGCCAGGTTCAGCGCCGCGAGCCCTTTATGCAAGATGATCTGGATGCGATCTTTACTGGCGGCCAATACGCTCTCGACGCTTTTCAGGGTTCTGGTCAGTTCGGACGCTTTCCCGAGGCGATAGTGACCCATGGATTGACCGTTCAGTCCCCAGACCTGCTGTTGCAGATTGCCAGCATGCTGGCCGCCGGCATGCAGGCGCCGGTACAGCTCCAACCCTTGCTGGAACTCTCCTTGGAAAAAACAGCAGACGGCAACTACCGGCAGACTCTCGCCCCATTGCCGCCGATCGCCGAACTGTTCACTGATGGTCACGGCTTGTTCGAAGGTCTTTCGAGCGCTGGCTAACTTGCCTATCCCTAATTCATACATACCGGTCCTGATGCATGTGCTGGCGGCAACCAAAGGATTATCCAGAATAGCGCTGACCTGCCAGGATCGTCGCTGATAGGTCCGGGCCAGGGAATGCAGACGGCCCAGGCCGGCAGCATAACACATGGTGGCATAAGCTCTGGCCAGTTCGGGCGATGGTCCCAGACGTTCGGCCAGGTTCAGCGTCGAGATAGCGGCATAGAGAGTCGCCAGTGCATCGTTGGCAAAGAAATAAACTTCTGCCAGGTATTCGGAGCTGTGAATTTGCTCTGACCATTCAACTTTCTTTACTGTCGCGAGCGGGATGGCGGTCTCGAAACCATGCTTTGCTCGGCTGCGTCGCCATAACTGTACGGTTAGCTGCCGCAGCAACGCTCCTACCAGCTTCAGGCGTGTGGCGGGCACCGGATTACCGAGCAGCGCCAGTGCATGTTCGAAGTGCTCGCGGCTCTCGGCCATGCGCCCCATTCCGAAATAGGCCTTGGCAAGCAAGCGTTCCAGGCGCGCTTGCATTAATCGTTCCTTGCCGTAGCCGCTGCTTTGAGTGAAGCGTAGCGCTTTGCCAAGGGAATGAACGGCTTCTTGATTGGCGTAGCTGTTCAAACAGTGCTCGCCGGCCTTGATCAGATAATCCAGCGCTTTGGCGGCGACCGCGGTATTGCCCCAGTGATGCGCCAGCAGCGGATAGAATTGTGGCAGGTCAGCGGCACCAGTGCGCTCGTACCATTCCGCTGCTGTCTGATGCAGTGCTTTTCGGCTGGAATAAGGCAACAAGCCATAAACTACCTCTTGCGTGATGACATGCTTGAAGATATAAGCCAGATCCGGGTCCGGTGTCTCCTGGATTGTGAGATTTTGCTGCTCCAGGATGCTGGCATGCGC
>JACQUT010000360.1 GCA_016267585.1 Cyanobacteria bacterium NC_groundwater_1444_Ag_S-0.65um_54_12 | reverse complement strand
TGGCGGCCAAGCTGGCCGCTGCAGGCATCGCTATTGACGAAATCATCATCCGCAGGCAGTTACCAGTTGATCCTCGCCATAACGTCAAGATCGACTATGCTAAATTGGCTCGCTCGCTCCAACGCCACAAGTTTTCTCGTAACTAGCGCACCAGGAGACTTAGTAGAGCGCGCCCGTAGGCCACGGGCGACGCAGTTACGTTTCCTCGTCCTCGCGCAGGCAAGCCAGCACACTGAGGTCTTCGAGGGTGGTGGTATCGCCAACTGTTTCTTGGCCCGCCGCTAAATCTCGCAGTAAGCGGCGCATGATTTTCCCGCTGCGAGTTTTGGGTAAGGTTTCCGCAAATCGTATGTCTTCTGGTCTTGCAATGCTGCCTATTTCATGCGCCACGTGGTCCCTTAGCTCTTGTTTTAGCAATTGACTGGGCTTGGTGCCTGCTTCGAGCGTGACGAAGGCTGCGATCGCCGTTCCCTTCAATTCATCAGGGCGACCTACTACCGCAGCTTCAGCCACCTGGGGGTGACTGACCAGAGCGCTCTCGATCTCGGCAGTACCTAACCGATGTCCGGCCACGTTGATGACATCATCGACCCGGCCCATTAACCAAAAATAGCCATCCGCATCCCGCCTGGCACCATCACCCGTGAAATAACAACCCGGTATATCAGACCAATACTGCTTGGCATAACGTTCCGCATCGCGATGAATGGTCCGTAGCATGGCTGGCCAGGGACTTCGCAGCACCAAGAAGCCCCCTTCGCCTGCCGGCAAGGATTCGCCATCACGATTTACCACATCGGGCACGATGCCGAAGAACGGTAAAGTAGCCGAGCCGGGTTTGGTCGGAACCGCCCCGGGTAACGGACTGATCAATATCGCTCCGGTCTCGGTTTGCCACCAGGTATCTACAATGGGGCAACGTTCCCGACCGATATGCTGGTGATACCACATCCAGGCTTCTGGATTGATCGGTTCGCCGACCGTGCCAAGCAAGCGCAACGAAGCGAGCTGATGTTTGGCAGGATAGGAATCACCCTGTCGCATGAAAGCACGTATGGCAGTCGGAGCAGTATACAGTATGTTGATACCCCAGCGATCGATCAAAGACCACCAACGATCCGGCGCGGGGTGCATGGGTGCACCTTCGTACATGAAGGTAGTCGCACCGTTCAGGAGTGGCCCGTATACCACATAACTATGCCCGGTTACCCATCCCACCTCCGCCGTGCACCAGAAGGTGTCAGTATCGCGAATATCGAAGATCCATTTAGTCGTGAGATAACTTTGTGTCATGTAGCCGCCCGTGGTATGAACAATCCCTTTGGGCTTTCCCGTGGTGCCGCTGGTGTAAAGAATAAAAAGCGGATGCTCGGCGTCTAGTGGTGGTGCGTCATGCTGAGCTGAAGCAACAGCTAGCAGCCGATGCCACCAATGATCCCTACCCTCTACCCAGGAATGGGGGGCAGCATGATCTAGCCGTTTCACTACTATGATATGGCGTAAGGACGGAATACCGGTCGCTGCCTCATCCACACTCTGTTTGAGGGCAATAACGCCGCCCCGTCGCCAACCACCGTCGGCGGTGATGATCACTGTCGCTGCAGCATCATTCATTCGTTCTCTGAGCGCCTCGGCGCTGAAGCCGCCGAAGACCACGGAATGAACTGCGCCGATTCGAGCACAAGCTAGCATCGAGATTACCGCTTCGGGGATCAACGGCAGATAAATTCCCACTCTATAGCCATGCTTGACACCCAAGTCGGTCAAGACATTAGCAAGTTTGCAGACCTCGCGGTGCAATTCGAAGTAAGTAAGGGTTCTGCTCTCGCCATTCTCTCCTTCCCAGATCAACGCTGCTTTGTTGCGTCTAGCAGTAAGCAAATGACGGTCTAGACAGTTATAAGCTAGATTGGTCTGGCCACCTACAAACCACTGGGCGAAAGGCGGATCCCAGACTAACGTATTTTCCCAACGGCGAAACCAATGTAATTGTTCGGCGATTTGTGACCAAAATTCTTCCGGATCGCGAATCGAACGATCATAGAGGGCTCGATACTCTTCCATGGAAGAGATCTGGGCGTTGGCCGAAAAAGCATCAGGTGGCGAAAAAATACGGTTTTCTTGGAGATAGGAATGGATTTCCGTCTGGGAGGTTGCCTTCACCCGCTTACCTCTTTCCCTGGCTTACGCTTCGCTTGGCGGGGCTATTCTACCAGAAATCTATCCACTAGGAGTTTCTTGGCATGACCTCATCACCAAGGCACGTGGTCGATGGCTGCTCGGCCAATTCAGGTTTGTTCCAAGGGCGTATATGGAATAACATGTCGTTTGGTTAGCAAGAGCACGTCTTGCACATAATGTTGATTCACCAGCTGGCCCTTTTTACCCCGGCGTTTGACCGAACCGCGATTATAAGCCGCAATGGCCTCCGGCCAGTTCTGGTAACGCTGGTAATGCTGCTCCAAGAGAGCAGCTCCATAATCTATGTTGTATTGCATGTCTTTTCGCGCGCGGGGAAAGGCTTTCGGATGAGCTAATTCATTGATCTGCATTATGCCTTGCTGTGCTGGCCCACAGCTTCCACGCAAGACTTTGCCCGCTGCAGTGAAATGCGTCCAGTGCGATTCCTTTTCGGCAAGCGCTAGCAAAATAGCAGGTGGAATACCATGCCGGATGGCAGCGGCCAGCAACATGCTCTTTATCTTGGCTTTGGGAGGATTGAAAAAGCGCTCTTGTCGCCTGGTTCGCTGTGCAGTGGCTATAGTCATGCTAACTTCCTTATGGGAAGATTATAGTAAATCTCACAACTTTCTTTCGTACCATTTGTCGGCAGACGCTGCAATTTCAACCAGGTCAAGCTTGGAGGCGTTCATAGGTTGAAAAATTGGAAAATCGTCGCTTAGTTTATTAGCTGGCGACGGTTTTATACGAGCGGTGGTGCCCTTACGCTCCTGACGTCGAGACCCCCTACTGATAACTCCGATGAACTTCCATTCGCCCTGCCAATGGTTGTGCAAACTTAACAGTCCCTTGAGCCATTCAAGGCACAGGCGCGCACTGGCCAGTTGCTTTTTAGCACTTTTGAAGTTATTTGACTTCATCTCGAGCACAAAAACAAATGAAGCCTGGCCCTTCTGAATGATAATCATGGCATCACAAACACTCTGTATTCCTTTAAGGTTCGTGTTGCTATTAATAAAAGGAAATGGTCGAAATCCTGGACGATCTAGCGAAAAAGCGAACGATTTTGCGCCACTTGTCCTGAGGCAAAGAGTGTTCCTTGCTGCCTTCTGCGTCTCAACTACGAACCAATCACTCCCTTTATGCTCTAACTTGCAAGAAGGATCGACCAATTCCCGAATTAGGTCCACAACCACAGCTAATTCTGACCTCTTTGATAAGCGTAGTAAATCTCATCGCTTGTTTCGTTGAGCTGATGGATCACTTCATCAAACGTTCGAGCGATTATTCCCTCCTCTTCCGTTACTTCCATCTGGGTAATTTCACCATCGCTGATCAAAAAAGCTCCTATATCCCCCACCCTGATAATCTCTTCTTCTTCATATTCGAAGCGTCTCATCAAAGCTTCTCGCTCGGGGTTGGGCCTAGACAACATTATTAATGAGTTTATTTCTCGAACAAGATAGTCGCTGTGCGTGCTTAGCACAACGCGTATCCCTTGATTAACCAGCCTGGTGAGCAATCGAGCCAGGGCACGTTGATTGCTTGGATGCAGATTCAATTCCGGCTCATCAATCATAAGGACATCGCCATCCTTGGCCTGATGTTCAAGGTAGAACCATAGTCCGAACAAACTCTTCACAGTCGAAGATGTCACATGAAGTCCAAGTCTTGGAGAATCACTACCACCTTTTCGCAGCTTATATGGTGTGAAGTTGATGTTACCCTCTGCGTCCACATCGTAACGACCGCTTGCAAGTGTCTTTACCTGTTCAGCGAGAGAGTGAAATGCTTGACTTCTCTTCTTGCGGGACTCCGATAGTTCATTAAGCCAATCAATGTAATGCGCGATAGGTTCTGCATATCGGGAACCGAGCACATCGCGGAACAGCTCACCGATATCAAGCTTCTCGCGGGTAGCGTGATGAAGTAGCGCCACCCGCCTGCTACTCAGCTCCCGATAGAATAGATGCAAGCCATTTCGCTCGGCGGGCATAAGAAAAATATTGCGCCTCTGCGGTAATCCAACCAAGTGCCGAACAACAAAGTCCCCAATAAGACGATCTAAATCGGGTATCGGCTGTTTTGATAGCTTGAGGACAGCACTGCCGTTGTCGCCAGGCTTGGTAAGTCGTAACATCTCGATTTCCTCTTGGCCCAAGCTCAATCTGAAATCAAATGGACGCTTGATTGCATCAGCCACAAGAACATCGAGAGACACTTTCAGTTCGAAGCCAGAATTGCCAAAGATGTCACCCGCGTTAAAAATTGTTCGAAGTCTTGCACGGAAACCTTTCTTTATGCTAGTTAGTACTTCTTTCCCATGCTGAGTAAGCC
>JACQUT010000367.1 GCA_016267585.1 Cyanobacteria bacterium NC_groundwater_1444_Ag_S-0.65um_54_12 | reverse complement strand
GATGAGTTCACCCACAGAGGGGATCCCCATCGGCGCGAAGCGCCGGGGGAGAGTGGGTGAACTCATCTCACCTACTCGTAGGCACGAAGCGCTGAGAATAGGCGAGGTCAACCTGGCACCGCGCTGGCTACTACCAGCCGGTTACGGCCGGTAATTTTTGCCTCTTGCAGCGCGGCTTGCGCTGCCTGAAGCAGTACCATCGGCTCGCTTATCGGATCGGGATAGGTGGCTATGCCAGCCGAGATAGTTACTTTGGCGGCCAGCGCATGACGTGCCGGGAAATTAGCTGCTGCCACCTCGCGACGCAAGCTCTCGGCCAGCGCCCTGGCTTGCGATTGACTGGCAGGTGCATCAACCGCAGCCAGCAAGATGGCAAACTCCTCGCCGCCAAAACGCGCGGCCAGCATTCCTTCTTTCAATACACCGCGGATGATCGAACCGATTTGCCGCAATAGCTCATCTCCGGTCAAGAAGCCATGTTGCTCGTTGTAGGCGGCAAAATGATCGACATCGAAGATGATCAGCGATAAACCACGGCCAATCGAAGTGGCTTTTTTGATTTCGGCAGCCAAACTTTCGTGAAAAAAACGGTGTGTAGCCAGGGCACTCACGGGGTCAATGGTTTCTTGAAAATGTGATTGTTGACGCAGGAGAGCATTCTCGTAGGCTGCCGCCGTGGCGCCCGCGATCGTAGAAAGAACTACCACATCCTCGTTCGAGAAATTCGTGCTCGCGTAGGTCATCACGCTCATTACCCCTACCAGACGCGCTCCCATCGTCATGGGTAGCGCCAAAGCAGAAACGATTCCGTCTTGCTTGACCCAGGTGGGGATAGCAAATCGTTCTTCTTGCAGGTAATCTAGCACCATCACGGGGATCTTCCGATAGGCTACGTAACCTTCCAGCCCAGCTTCCGATCCCAGATCGAGCGAATTGCTCCAGGAAAGCCGGCTACGACCAGCCGCGGCAGCAAACCGCAAACATTTTTCATCGCGGGCCAGCCAAATGGCTGCCACATCGGCACCTACCATGCGCTTGGCGGCTTCCATCGCCCGCGGCAATACTTCCTGCGGTAAAAGACACGAATTGAGCTGCTTGGCCAGCTCTGCCAGTTCTTGGAACTGCCTTACTTGCAATTCCAAGGCGCCGTGACGTCCCACGATTTCCTGGATGGAACGTGCTACCTCCGCAATAATGCCAGGTTCCATGGTGTCAGGTGCTACCAGCTGTCCAAATCTTTGCTCACCGGCATAGACATCCACTGCCTGCTCGCTCTTGGCTATCGGCAATGCCAGCTCAGCTGACCGATTCAGGCAACGGCCTTGGAGATCGACGAGCCGCATAAATATACCGTTGGCTCGTCCTACCTGCTCGAGCAATGCCGATACCGCAACTAAATCCGCCGAAGTTACCAGCTCTGGAGCCAGCGTAGTGGCATAATAGCGCCCTGCCTCAGGGATAACAGCCCCGGTGCGCGTGGTAAGTCCAGTGATGCCACCCGATGCTGCGAGCTCGAGCAATACCTCCACGATAGCCGGTTCGAACTGTTTGCCGCTCATGGCTCGCAGTTCGCGTAGCATGTCCTCAGCATTCCGGCTACGGCGGTATACGCGATGATTATTCATCACGTCGTAGGCATCAGCCATCGCCAGTATGCGTCCCCCCAGAGGAATATCATGACCGGAGAGTCCGTCGGGATAACCATTGCCATCCCAGCGTTCATGATGGTGCCTGATGAAAGGAATCAGATGCCGCAACCCCCTTACTGGTTGTAAAATCTGGGCTCCTTTGACGGGATGTTGCATCATGAGAGCGCGTTCGGCATAATTTAGCGCACCAGGTTTATGCAATACCGCATCCGCGATACCGATCTTCCCGATATCATGCAAGAGGCCAGCTACGTAAATATCCTCTACTTGTCCGGCGGGCAGACCCAGCTCCGAGGCGAGGCGTTTTGCCAGAGCTGCGACGTTGGCACTATGGTTGTGGGTATAAGAATCCCGAGCATCGAGTGCTTGAGATAGGGTAAAAACCAAATCAGTCGAAAGGGCTTTGTTACGGGCAAAGAGCTGCTTGTTACGGATCGCGGCCGCTGCCTGGGCGCACACCGTAGAAAGCAAGTGAGTATCATCGGTGCCGAAGCGACGTTTATCACGCCGGTTGGCAACGCAAGCCACCCCGAGCACTTTACTGTGCATCTTGAGCGGCGCTGCCAGCAGATGACTGAAACCCAGCATTTCCAGAGTCTGCTTCCGCCGAATGGTGACATGCAAATCATCGATTGGTGTGTGACTGCTCACTACCTCGCCAGTAGTATAAGCGCGGGCCAAGGCACCGCCCTCCTCTATGCCGAAATTCATGCGTGCCAAGAGCGCTTCGACCTCGGTTGCCGCTACCATTGCCCGTATCTCGAGGGTGCGAACTGGCTGGGTTGCTGCTAACACATCGGGCACCAGGATATGCTCGTCTTCAGGTGGTAGCAAGACTGCGGTGAAATCAGCCTTGAGCAAACCGGATATCTCGAGTACGACAGTGTTGAGCACACCATCCAGGTCGGTTTCAGCGGCTGCATGGTTAGCGATGCGATAGAGGCCCTCCAGCTCGTTTTTCAGCCTCCGGATCTCGTCTTGCTGAAAAGCCCACTCTTGCGTGGTCTCGTGCATTACCGCGTCAAGGATCTGGTTGAGCGCCTCGTAAAGCAGCAAGGCTTCAGCCGAACTTAATTTGGCGCGCACCAGGTACTGCCTGATTGACCACTGCAGCGTAGAGATGGCGAAGTGGAACTGATCGATGGTCAGCTGTTCGCGCAAATTCGCCAGACTATGTTGCAGCGAGGCGCTGGCTGGTGTGGCCAAGAAAGCTGCCGCTGGTGAATCTATCGGTAACTGGGCTTGCTCGAAAATGGCTTCCAGGAATTGCCGGATCAACTCGTGCCGGTAGCGGTCAGCAATTTCTAGCGTGGCTTCGTGTTTAGTCGCGAAAAATTGCCACCATGATTGTGTTACCGCAACGCTTCCCTCTTGCAATAAGCGTTCCCGCAGCGCATGCGGCAGTTTGCGCGGCGGATGCCACCAATTTTCTTTATCCTGCATAATTCAAGAGCTAACAAAACCATACCACACCGCGCAAAACGCCAGAAAAAAACCGGCTTTTCGACAGCGCTTTTTCCCGAAGCTGCTCAGCCGGTTCTTTCTACCGTTATGTTAACTATTCCTGATTGCCATATGGTACTTTTTTACCATTCACCATGGTATAGCCACCAATGTCCGGTACTGCGATGGTGGTTTTTCCTTTTTCGGAATCCTGGGACGACGGCGTTGGTGATGCTTTGCCCGTAGCCTTTGGTTTAGGTGTCGCTTTTTGCACGGGTGGCTTAGGTGATGGTGATGGCGACGGTCTCACTCCACTTTTCGTCGTTTTCGCTGCCGCACTGTTATCTTTTACCGGCACCACCCGTCGCTCCGCGCTATTTTCTGCTGACTGGGGCAACGTGCCGACTTTGGCTGACGAGTCATTTCCCACCGTTGGGACCATCGTTTCTACCTTGCTTGGCGTTTCCCCCGCCGGGGCGGGAGTCAACCCCTTAAAGGGGAAAACTCCCTCACAAGCGGTCAACCAGACACTGCCGGCCAGCGCCAGCACGCATATTCTCATTACTGGATCGTTGTCGAAGTGCTCAGCGCCGGACCACTGGCCTGGTCAGTTAGCGTGACGGTATAGCCGGTCGGGACCATTGCGGCCGGTAAGCTGAGCGACAGCGAGCCGCTGGCGCCACCACCCTGGTAGTTGGCATCGTCCAAGATGTTGGTTACGCCATCTCCGCCGATGACCGCATCAATGCCGGTATGTGCCGTATTGCTCCAGTTCCAAGTCATGGACGAAGTCGCGGTGAAAT
>JACQUT010000036.1 GCA_016267585.1 Cyanobacteria bacterium NC_groundwater_1444_Ag_S-0.65um_54_12 | reverse complement strand
GTTGCTCTATATTGCCGATACGGCGGGTTACATTCGCCGAGTGCAATGATCCGGCTTGGCCAGCCCCTGACCAGCTGCTCGATCCGGTCAACTATTTAGCTACTCAGAGATTTTTTTCTCCGGCAATTGTAATAATGTTACTAGCAGTAGAGAATGGAGCTAGATTGAGCAATGGCTAAAGTACGAGTTATGAGTGGCATGCGCCCCACCGGCCCACTGCACTTGGGGCACTTGTTCGGTGTATTGACTAACTGGGTGCGCATGCAAGAGGAATACGATTGTTTTTTTGCCATTGCCGATTGGCATGCGCTGTCCACCGGTTCTTGCGATACGTCGCAACTGCGCAACCATACTCTTGAGGTATTGCTTGACTGGCTGGCTGCCGGTGTCGATCCGAAAAAAGCGACCATTTTCGTGCAATCGGCTATTCCAGAAATTGCCGAGCTGGCCTTGCTTTTGAGCATGATCACTCCGCTGGGCTGGCTGCAACGCAACCCCTCGGTCCGAGAGCAGATTGTAGAATTGCAACTCGATGAGGAGCGGATAGGCTATGGCCTGGTGGGATATCCTGTCCTGCAAGCGGCGGACATCTTGCTGTTCGCTGGCGAGCGGGTGCCAGTCGGGAAAGATCAATTGCCGCATCTCGAGCTGACCAGAGACATCGCTCGCCGTTTCAACCGCTGGTACGGGGAGATTTTTCGTGAGCCTGAGCCGCTATTGACCACCACGCCAGCAGTGCCAGGAATCGATGGGCGCAAGATGAGCAAGAGCTATGGCAATACTGTTCGCTTGGCGGCAACAAGCGAAGAGCTGGAAAACCAGCTGATGACAGCTATCACTGATCCGGGTCGTCAACGCCGTTATGACCCCGGTTATCCAGAAATCTGCACTATTTTTGCTTATTGGCAAATGCATGCCGCGCCAGCTGCTCAGCAAGTGGCGCTAACTTGCCGCCTGGGCACGCTGGGCTGCGTGGAAGACAAACGCAACTTCGCCGCTTACCTGGGTGACTTCCTTGCCCCTTTGCAGGAGCGCCGCGAGTATTATGCGGCACGCCCGGATCTGTTAGAAGAAATTCTGCAAGCTGGAAACCGCCATGCCCGCAGAATTGCCCAGGAAATGATAAAACGCGTACGGGAAGCTATGCAGCTAAATGATTTTCGAGAGTATGGACAAACTCCAACGCCTGCAGAAAATCTTGGCTAGAGCTGGAATAGCCTCGCGGCGTGCCGCCGAAAAATTGATACTGGCCGGGCGGGTTTCTATCAATGGTGAGGTCACGAGGCAGCTAGGGGCGAAAGCCGATCCGACCAGCGCTGTGATTTTGGTGGACGGTCGGAAAGTACCACCGCCCGCAGCGCCTATCGTCTTGGCCTTGCACAAGCCAGCCGGTTATCTCACTACGTGCCAAGACGAACGGGCACGCAGAACCGTCATGGCTCTAGTGCCAACCGTGCCTGGACTACATCCGATCGGGCGTCTCGATTATGCGACCGGAGGATTATTGTTGCTTACCAACGACGGGGAGCTGACCTTGGCCATCACGCACCCGAGCTATAAGATTTCTAAAGCTTATCTGGCGACGGTAACAGGAATACCAAGCACAGCTGCACTGGAGCGATTGCGTACCGGAATTGCGCTGGCAGATGGCCTCACTGCTCCGGCCATCGTGCAAATGATACGCTCATCCGGTAACCAAGCCGTTATAGCCATTACCATATGGGAAGGGCGAAATCGTCAAGTGCGGAGGATGTTCGAAGCTATTGCTCACCCAGTACGTCAGCTGGTACGGGTAGCCATCGGTCCGATCGCGCTCGGAAATTTACGACCGGGGCAATGGCGAAATCTTATTCCACACGAGGTAAAATTGCTTCGCAATCCACCTAGCATGAGAGAGACATTGCCTTGAACGCCTCACTGGCCGAAATCGGCGCTGAGTTGCGCAGGGCGCGGGATGCCCAGCAACATACGTTAGATGAGTTATCGCAGATGACACTGATCCATACGCGCCATCTCTTGGCCTTGGAAGAGGGAAGAGAAGCCGATCTGCCAGAACCTTTCTATATCAAGAACTTTATTCGTAAGTATGCCAATGCCCTGAACCTGTCAGGCGATTCGTTCGCAACGCGTTATTGGGATACCAGGCCACTGCGGGCATCATCACCAGTTAGCAAAAGTTCAGAGGTGTCAGTTAATTGGTGGGTTTTTCCGCTGGTAATCGGTGCTTTGTTGTTGGGGGCCATGGTGTCGTTCGCTGTCATGAACTTGCGACAAACCATCATCCCGGTGCAGAGTCCTCTGCCAGTAGAGACAATTCCGGTGAGCACCTACACCGCAAGCAATGCTAGCAGCAGTATGGCAGTAACAACGACAAGTTCACCTGGTGTGGTGATAGCTAGTTCGCTGGAAGCTGGGCCAGCTTCGTTGTCGGTAGCTTCAGGAGAAGAAGCCATACCAGCTAGCAAGCGAGAACTAGTTGCTGCGGTGAAATTACCGAAAGCGACGCCACTAGCAACTGGCATGGCGGTACCTGGTAATTTGCCCGATCTGGTGGTGCCAGGCCGGCGTATTGTCTTCCGGACGCAAACCGAGGATGATGCTTGGATGCGTATCATGGCCGATGGGCAAGAAGTGCAAAGTGGCATTGTGCCTACCGGTTCCGTTCGGACCTGGACAGCTTCCCGTTCCATGGCCGTGCGTATTGGCCGGCCGGGGGTAGTGAAAGCCAAGCTAGGCAATCGTAATCTAGGGTCGTTAGGCGACAAGGATGCGGCAGTCTTCAAGCGAACTTTCTTGACGCATGAGGGCGAAACCGAACGGCATACGGTTTTGCGCGAGGCAACGAAAAGCGAGCCAGTAGTAGACAACAAGCTAGCGGTCTCGTCTGCTGCCAGCTCGGTAGCTACCGGACCTCCCCCCAGAACAGAGAGATAAGCAAGCTACCAATGAGTTCCAAACCAATAGTCGTGGACCCTATAGGTGGCCAGGCAGTCATCGAGGGGGTCATGATGCGTAGCAATGCCGGAGTGAGCATGGCGGTACGCGTGCCGGCGGGCCATATCGAGGTACGTTATTTGCCAGTTCGGCCATGGCGTGAGCGTTATCCTTTGCTGCGTATGCCATTTTTGCGCGGCATAGCGACCCTGATCGAATCGTTGCTAATTGGTTTCCGCATGCTGGAAGAATCAGCCAACTTGGCGGTAGCTGAACCCCGTCCCACCAAACAATCAGCGGGCGGAATGGCTCTATCACTGGCTCTCGGTTTGGCGATCGCGATCTGCTTGTTCGTGATAGCGCCGGCTTGGCTCTATACCAGTCTTCCTGCCGCCTGGAATGCTCCACTGCGATCCTTGATCGAGGGTGGAGTGCGCTTGGGCATCTTCGTCTTGTACATCGTGGCCGTAGGCTTCTTGCAGGAAATGCAGCGTATTTTCGAATATCATGGCGCGGAACATCAAACTATCAGGTGCTACGAGGCGGGCAAGCCGCTCGAGGTAGCAAATGCCAGAGTCATGTCGCCGTTACATCCGCGTTGTGGTACGAGTTTTTTACTGCTCACGCTGCTGGTAGGAATTGTCGTGTTCTCATTCTTGCCAAGAGACTTGCCACTATGGGCCAGAGCGATCAGCAAATTAGGACTCTTGCCGGTGGTTGCCGGTTTTTCCTATGAATTGATCCGACTGGCCGGCAAGGCTAGTCGCGAGGGCGCCAGTGCCAGCTGGGGAGCACGGCTGGTGCTGCTAGTTACGGTGCCCGGATTATGGCTGCAGTATCTCACGACTCGGCCAGCTCGTGATGAAATGCTGGAGGTGGCGATCGCCTCGCTAAAGCGTGCTTTGGTGGGCAATAATGAGCCATTGTCAGTTCAGCCAGGTGATAATATTACCCATCCTTAGCCTTCAACAGGCAAAGTGAATCTGGGAGCTGCCATAACTACAGGTAACTGATCCCCACGCGCTCGCATACTCGATCGATCGAGTCTCGGCCAGCAATTTCGCGTGAACAGCGATCCGATAGAGGAGTACAGATATGGGCAGCAACGTCGAACTGCAAACCGTACTAGCTAGCGCTGCAGCACCTGAACCTGGAAAGATCCAGAAGGCCAAACCAGAAGCTACGCCCTTGCCGTCATTACAATCAGATGGGCTGTCACTCTCCGGATCGTTCTACACCGGCAGTAGTGCCGGATTTCTGGTGAACTGGACCGCCCGGGACCTCTCTTCAGCCCCAGAGCGCAATTCTTCTCGCCCGACCTTCAGCCTGCGTTCCGTCAGCGAAGCGGACTATGCTGCACCAGTCGAAGGGTACTCCCCCGGCGAAGATGAGGAAACCAGCGTTGAGGAAACCAGCGTTGTTGCTAGGCTATGTTCCGTGATAGGCCATACCTTGAGCTTCCAGACCGAGTCTGTCGGTTACACCGAGAGAGCGGCTCATCCCTGGGCAAATAGTACATTGCAGACGATTGACATGCGGACAGGAAAACCGATCGAGCTTACTGACCTGTTCCCGCAAGAGGTACTTTACAAGGCTTTGCTGCGAGACAAGGTGGTCAAGCGAGCCC
>JACQUT010000372.1 GCA_016267585.1 Cyanobacteria bacterium NC_groundwater_1444_Ag_S-0.65um_54_12 | reverse complement strand
GTTTCGGCGCGCTTCTAGTATCTCGCTCACTAGATTTGCCAGATGGCTGCGGAAAGCGACACTGCTGACCAGCGAGGCCAATGCTTCGCCTACCCATTCAGCAAAAATGCGTATTTCACGATCGATATCGACAGCGGAACCGAGCTCGCGGGTCAGGAGGTCGCGAACCGAAGGGTAAGAGGTATCGCTGGCTTTGCGGAGTGTTTCCTCCACAGTGCCGCGAACTTTGCTAGCGACCTCCTCGGAGGTCAGGAATTCCGATATGGCTTCACGGGTAATAAGGCGTTCTTCGATCAGTTTAGCTACCTGATCTGCCAAAGCAGCTTGCCGACGCGGTAGTACGCCTAACTCGCGCAGCAATGGCAGATTGATCTTGCGATAGGGATGGAAGAGGAACCACACTGCCGAGAAATCTACCAATCGCCCGGCAATGGCAGATGACAGGGCAACGATAAGTAGGCTAGTTATTACTGCTATGCTCACCTAAAAGTTCATTATCTCAATCCCAGAGGAGTATTCAGAACTTTCCAAAGTTCGCTCAATGCGGTTCGTATCCGCCGGGAAACTTGCATCTGCGAAATGCCTAATTTTTTCGCGATCTCGATTTGCGTCAAATCTTGATAAAAGGTGAATTCTATGACTTCTCGGGATACTTGGCGCAAGCGATCCATGGCCTGACCTAGCATGATACGGTCTTCGGCAGATAACTGAAAGCTATGGTACCGATTATCTATCAGCTGATAACGCCAGCCGGCGCTTTCCTGATCACCGGGCGAATCATCATCCAAAGAGAGCGGTGCGCCGCGCGCTTCGATAGCAAAGACTTCTTCCACCTTTTCGACCACTACGTTCAACTCTGAAGCTATTTCCTGCGCGGTAGGGGTGCGCTGCAAAGTTTGGGCCAGACGCGTAGTGATACTTAGCACCTTGGGCCGCAATTCCTGCAGTTCGCGGGGAAGCTTGATCAACTGGCCATGATCGCGCAAATAATGGCGTATCTCCCCAGCTATACAAGCTCCGGCATAGGATTCGAAACTATGGCCTGCTGCCAGCTCGAATCTTTCTATCGCATGTAGCAATCCAATAGAGCCTACTTGCACCAGGTCTTCTACCGCAATTTCCGAACGATTAGCGTAGACCCGGGCAATCGCTGCCACTAATTTGAGGTAGCGCTTGACTAATGCCTCGCGCAAACACGAACACCGGTTGTTCTGGTATTCTAAAATGAGCGCTGCATTGTCTATCTGGTCGCTCGCTAACACAAATGTAGCCTGCTTGCCATCTTGTTGTCACGTTAACACGCGCCAGCATACCCTATCAAGCAAGTATTCGTTAATGGATGCTTATTTATCGAAAAACCTCGACCTGCTAACTCTGCAGCCAAATTAGCTGGGGCATGCCAACTAACCGATGGTATTTCAGGCTTGCCGGCGCTTTGCCTCCAGGTGAACCAAGAGCAAAGAGATGTCTGCCGGGGTGACACCACCTACTCGCGCCGCTTGTCCCACGGAACGTGGGCGGACACGCAGCAGTTTTTCACACGCCTCGGCCGAGAGCCCACAAATGGCAGAATAATCCAGTTCTGGCGGGATGCGCCGTTCCTCCATACGTCTAAGGCGCTCTACTTCTTCGTTCTGGCGACGGATATATCCTTCGTATTTGACCTGAGTAGCCACCTGTTCCATGACTGCCAGCTCTGCTGGCTCGCGATCGCCCAGCTCCCAAACCACCTGGGGCGGCACGCGGGGACGACGCAATAAATCAATTAACGCGACACTCTCTTCGATATTTTCACCATGAGGCCGCAAAAGGGAACTAGTGCGAGCAGAAGGCCCGATCCGGTTGCTCTGTAGCCACTCACCAGCAGCTTGGATGGCAGCTTTCTTGTCACAGTAACGCAACCAGCGCTCGTCATTTACCAGACCAATTTGCCGTCCTAGCTCGGTCAGGCGTAAATCGGCATTGTCCTGTCGTAGCAGCAAACGATACTCGGAACGCGAAGTTAGCATCCGATAAGGTTCGCGAATATCTTTGGTCACCAGATCGTCTATCAAGGTACCGATATAAGATTCTTGGCGCGGAAATAGCAATGGATCCGCTCCCCGGCTGCGCAAGGCCGCGTTTATGCCAGCTACTATCCCCTGGGCCGCTGCTTCCTCGTAACCAGAGGTCCCGTTGATCTGGCCTGCAGCAAAGAGACCTACCAGCGACTTTGCCTCCAGGGTTGGCTCGAGCTGTATGGCTGGCAAGTAATCGTACTCTACGGCATAGCCAGGCCGTAGCATGACGGCTTGCTCCAGGCCTGATATGGTATGCAGGAGTTCTAGCTGAACCTCTGCCGGCAGTGAAGTAGAAAGACCCTGGACATACATCCAGTCAGAGTTCAGACCCTCTGGTTCGATGAATATCTGGTGGCGATCGCGATCGGCAAACCGCACCACTTTATCCTCGATACTAGGGCAATAGCGTGGTCCTATCCCGGCTATCAATCCACTGTACATTGGTGAACGGTTCAAGTTGCGGCGAATCAGTTCGTGGGTCCGCTCGTTCGTGTAGGTCAGATGACAAGGGATGTCAGGCCGTGCCATCGGACATGGCAAAAAAGAAAAACTCAAGGGACGCGGATCGCCTGGAGCTTCTTCCATGCTATCCCAGTCGAGCGAAGCACGACTCACCCGAGGTGGCGTACCGGTCTTGAGTCGCCCGATCTGTAAATTCAGTCGCTGCAAAGCCAGCGTGAGCCCAGCTGCTGGTGCTTCGCCGTAGCGCCCGCCAGGCTCGCTTTGCAATCCGGTAAAAAGCTTACCATTCAAGAACGTACCAGTAGCCAGGACCACGGTCCGGCTGACGAGCGTGCCTTGTGGAGTGAATATAGCGAAACCGTCTCGGGTTATTGTGAGATCCTCTGCCCGTGTCTCGAAAACTGTGACCGTTCGCTCAACTACCTGGCGCATGACGCTAGCGTATTCGGCCTTGTCGCTCTGCACCCGCAGAGCTTGCACCGCCGGACCTTTCGAAGCATTCAGGATCTTGATTTGCAGACGCGTAAGATCCGCAACCAAAGCCATCTGGCCTCCCAAGGCATCTACTTCGCGTACCAAGGTAGCCTTGGC
>JACQUT010000363.1 GCA_016267585.1 Cyanobacteria bacterium NC_groundwater_1444_Ag_S-0.65um_54_12 | reverse complement strand
CTTGACAACCAACCGTTGTAACGCGTTAGACTAAGCGACACATTCGAATTGTTGATAAGCACCCAACACATTTACAGCGACAGTGTGCTAAAAAAGGAGGCAAACGTGCCGATGAAGGAAATGCGAACCACCATGCTACCTGCGAACAGTCTCGCGTTCCTTCAGCGTGTGTCGATCTTTTCTGGCGTGGGGCAAGAAGCGTTGGCTCGTATTGCGGCTATCACGGGTGAAAAGAATTATTCCAAGCGGTCCATAATTTTTCATGAAGGTGACGCGGGTGACACGCTTTATATCTTGAAATCAGGCCGTGTAAAAATATCAAAAATTACTGAAGATGGTCGAGAGAAAACTTTGACTATCATGCAACCAGGGGACTTTTTTGGCGAAATGGCTATTTTCGATAGTCTGCCGCGTTCCGCTACCGCCGAGGTGATTGACGATCAAGCTACGGTATTTGCGGTAAACAAGCGTGATTTTGAACGCATTATCCTGGAAAATCCCCAGATAGCTCTGAAGATCATGCGCGATTTGACGCGCCGTATCAGGCAAGTTAACCAGCAGGTAGAGGATCTGGCATTCAAGGACGTTCATGAACGTGTCGCTTCTACGCTTTGCAGTCTTTCCAAGATTGAAGGTAGGCCGCTAGCGGGAAGCAAGATCCTGATCAATTTGAAGATGACCCATCAAGATCTGGCAAACATGGTAGGTTCGAGCCGAGAAACCGTTACCCGAGCATTGAATCGCTTGCAAGATCAAGAGATTATTTCCATCTCCCATCAGCAGATTACCATCAACCGGCTCGATCTACTCGCAGCTTGGCGTTAGCCGCCTGCGCGAAAAACCGTCGAGAGGATGATGGCAATGGCAATTGAGACTCGAACGGTAATTACGGTACGTAACCCAGCAACCGGCGAGCTGATCGGCGAGGCACCAGTTACCTCTAAAGCAGAAGTTTACGCCAGTTTGGAACGGGCACGCACCGCACAACTATCATGGGGCGCCATGACGGCGCGCGAACGCTGTCGGAGCTTGAAAACTTTCCGTAAAAAACTGGTTGCCAATGCTGACGAGCTATCTTCGCTTATCATGCGCGAAAGTGGCAAACCACGGCATGAAGCACTGCTGGCTGAAGTTTTCCCGCTAGTCGATCTCATGCACTACTTTGCCAGACGTGCTCCCCAGGTACTACGGCCCCAGGCCATTCGACTCCATCTCGCCAAGCATCGCCGCAGTTATTTGCACTATCGCCCCAAAGGAGTCGTAGGCATAATAGCGCCTTGGAATTTCCCGCTAGCTATTGCGGTAGGCGAAGCCATTATGGCCATCATCGCCGGCAATGCGGCCATTATCAAGCCATCTGAAGTTACACCGCTGTCGGCCCTGAAGGCCAAGGTGCTCTGGGATGAGTCAGGCTTGCCAGCGGATCTATTCTTGGTGCTCCCGGGCGGACCAGACGTAGGTAAAGCCCTGATAGAGGCCAAGGTCGATCACGTGAGTTTTACCGGCTCGGTGGCGGCCGGCCGACAGGTGGCAGCCGCTTGCGGCGAACGCCTGATCCCCTGCACCCTTGAACTGGGTGGTAAAGCTCCGGCTATCGTATGTGCCGATGCCAATCTAGAACGCACCGCCCGTGCCCTGGTCTGGGGCGCTTTCATGAACAGCGGCCAGGTCTGCGCAGCGGTGGAACGCGTCTACGTCATGCGACAGTGCCATGATCGACTGGTAGAACTCATAGTAGCGATCGCGCGCGAGTTGCGGCAAGGCGATCCGGCTGGCCAGGAAGTCGATGTAGGCGCCATGACCTTCGCCAAGCAGCTGGTGGTGGCAAGTGAGCAGATAGCCGATGCGCTGGCGCAAGGAGCGAAAGTCGCACTGGGTGGTGTTCCAGTCACCGATTCTGGCATGTTCTTCCCGCCGACTGTGCTAGTTGGCGTCACCCAGCAAATGCGTGTCATGCGCGAGGAGACATTCGGGCCATTGTTGCCCATCATGGCGGTGGAATCCGAAGCAGAAGCGCTCTCGCTCGCCAACGATAGCCAGCTAGGACTCTGTGCCTACGTCTTCACCAAGGAGGTGACCAAAGGTTTGCGCCTGGCAGAGGATATAGCAGCCGGAACGGTCATGGTCAACGATGTAGTGGCCAGCCATGCTTTTCCTGAGACTCCCTGGGGGGGAATCAAAGCATCTGGCCTGGGCAGGACGCATTCCGATCTGGGCTTGCTCGACTTGGTGCAAGTACGCCACGTCAATTACCCCCTTATACCGTTGCCGCGCGAGCTATGGTGGTATCCGTATCGTGAAACGCTCTATCGGTTGGGATTGACCCTGATGAAGCGTTTCTTCGGTTAACTGACAGCCTGCCAGGGGTATGTCATGAGTGACGAATGAACTTTTCTCCGGTAATACTGGCGAGCTGTTTGGTGTTAGTTGCCTGCCAAGGTAACCTACCCCGAACCAAAGATGCGATCGTAGGCCCGCATGTCGTAACCCCCGGGTTAACCGAGAGTGGCGCGGGGTTGACCTTGCCCCCAGCGGGGAGCACTGCGGTGCGCAGCGCTGATACTCCCTTTCTGGCGACGGCAACTCCGAACCCGGAGGGGGCAGCAGCTGAGATCGTCATGGCTGGTGCCAATCTCCATGATAGAGGTCTGCCAGTGATCGGCTGTTCCTTCGGGCTAGTTCTGGAAAATTTTGCGGGGGACGGCCAGCTGGCACTTTTCGAAAATAGCAAGCCACTGCTCACTCAACTATCAGCCAAGAGTAATGATTACCAGGAGCTGGGTACGGCAAAGCAAGCGCATCTTTCCCGTCCGTGGGGAATAACGCCATTCAATCTGCCAGCCGTTGCACCAGGGCCGGCGCTAGCTGGTCTTTTGATCGCTGACGGTCTGGTAGGTAGGATTCGCTTCGTTCCGAGCGATGGCACCAGCATACAGACGGTAGTAGGTGGGGGCAACGAAATTCCTGATTATACCGATAAACCAGCACGAGCCGTTCAGCTCTCGGATCCGGCGGATCTGGCAACTGGTGCTGATTGGGATGGCAAACCATTGGTAGTGATCGCGGAACGAGGCAAGCACCGGATCTTGGGATGGTCACCAGAGGCGGGAACGGTATCGGTCCTGGCGGGTACCGGCTGGCCCGCTTTTACCCGAAACCATCTGGCGACCGATAGCGCCACCCTATCGACCGAGGTAGGTGATCTGGTAGCGGGCGTGGCTGGCTCTGGCAACCCGCAAGGAGCAGCTTTTACGGACCCGACGGGCGTGGCGATCGCCCCGTTCGACGCCGATCGCATAATGATATACGTAGCGGATACTGGTAACCACCGCATTCGGCGCATTCGGCG
>JACQUT010000362.1 GCA_016267585.1 Cyanobacteria bacterium NC_groundwater_1444_Ag_S-0.65um_54_12 | reverse complement strand
CGCTTGTTCCTGCGCGATCATCTGGGACGCTGGGCTCCGAGTTTTTGCGAGCGCATGGAACGGTTGACCGATCGATTTTTTTATCGCCAGCTGGCTACTGCCACTTCGATCTGGTTGCAGATCGATCTTGAGGCCAGTGCAAGTTGACATTCTCAACCGAGAGTAACTTGGCCATCAAGGGAATCAAGCCGTCCATCAGGTAGCTATAAGGTACTACGAACCGGTGACCGTCCGGTTCGCCGGATCCGGTCACCGGCATAGCGTTCCAGCAGCACCAGCTGTTAGAGCGCACCTACCAGCATTTGTTTCTGGATCCAGGGGATCAGCTCATCTAGTACTTCGGTCAATGGTGTGGCGGCCTCGAACCCTAGCAAGCGCTTGGCTTTTTCGACAGCTGGTATGCGTATGGGCACATCATGGGGAAATGGCTCTTCAGATACATAAACAAAGGGCTTCCGAGCTCCGTGAAGCTTTTGCCAGATGAGCCGGGCAACGTCGCAAATAGTCAATGCCTGGGCACTGGATAGATTGAAGTCTTCGTTCAGGGCTGCGGGATGTTCCATACATAGTCGAATGCCACGGGCCATGTCACCGCCATAAGTGAAGGTACGTACCTGATCCCCGGAACCTAGAATCCGTAATGGGTTCTGACCTCTCAATACTTTTTGAATCAGGTCAGGCACTACATGCCCCAACGCGATCTTTAGATCGCCACTGCTGATCTGGCGGCTGGCTACCGCTCTGGTCTCTCCTATGCCAACACAGTTAAACGGTCGCACTATGGTGTAAGGTAAGCCATGCTGGTCATATGCTGCTTTGGCATAATATTCGACGGCCAGTTTCTGGAAACCGTAGGCAGAGCGCGGCGGTGGATTCAGCAGCTCGTCACCCTCGGCGAAAGGTACGACGGTAGCGCCGCCATATACCATCGACGAAGAAAGGACAGTAATTTTTTGTAAATTGCCATACTTGTGCGCATTGATGGCTGCATCGAAGGTCGAAGCCATGATGCGCTCGTTTTCCGCCAGCAGATCGAATGCCAGATCGTGAAAGTAAGAAATACCGCCAATCATTGCTGCACCAGCAACCAATTGATCACAGTCGATCAGCAGCTCTTTTAACAACGCGGAATCTTTAGCGTCTTGGCAAAGCAATTGATACCGTGAATTTCTGAGGCTTCTGGCATTGCGCTCACCATATTTAGAGAAGTTATCAATCCCTATCACCTCATATCCAGCAGACAGCAACTCCTCGACGAGGTAGCCGCCAATAAACCCGGCTGCGCCGGTCACCATTACTTTCATGCGGCCTCTCTTTCTGCGAGCAGACGTTCCACAAAGCAAAATGGATCGACCACTAGCTTTGCTACTTTCAGTTGCCGGTATTCGCTGTGCGGGGCACCGACGATGATGATGTCGGCTTCTGCCAGTAGCTGATCTAGCGAAACGAACGTAGGATCCGCTATGTAAGGGTCGGTACAAAGAACGTGCTGGCACTCGAACGCCAGTATTTTTCGCAGTTTGTAAGCGAGCGAGCTGCGCTGATCATCGCTATCGCCCTTGAAGGCCATGCCGAGAATGCCAGCGGTGAGGTTCCGCAGATCATATTTTGCCTTGAGCTCATCTACCAGGAAGCTTGGCAGGCCCTCATTGACCATCATGGCAGCTTGACCCAGAGCAAACATGTTATGGTTGAAAGCGGCAAGCTGCATCGTATCTTTTAGCAGGCATGGCCCACCAGCAAAACCCGGCAGAGCGAAACCAGCCATGCGCGGATAGTCTTGGCGCACTGCCCGATAGATCTGGTCAAAGTTCGCCTGAAAACGCCGTGCGATCATGTAGAGCTGATTCGAGATAGCGAAGCCGATGTAGCGATAAGAATTGGTGAAGAGCTTGGCTAACTCGGCTTCCACGGAGCTAAGCTCGATCACTCGTGCTCCCAGGCTGTCAAAAAAGGTACTGGCACGCTGCGTAGCCAGTGCAGTCAATCCGCCAATCAATTGCGGCAGCGCTTCGAGCTCCTGCAAGGCGACGCCCTGCACGGTACGCTCTGGACAATAAGCTATGTCAATGCTGAGGTTGTTATGCTGGGCGACTCGCCCCAGCCTTTCGGTCACGCCAGGAAATACCGTGCTACGGAGTATGAGCAATTGGCCGTCTTTCATGTACGACAGCACTTGTGCCAGCGAGCGCTCGAAAGATCCGATATCCGGATTCAAGAACTCGTCTATCGGAGTGCCAATGGTAACTACTACGACATCCATGTCAGCTAGCGTTTCCAGTTTGGTGGAGAGCGACAACAGCTTGCTTTCCAGACTACGCTCCAGCGCTGTTTGCGCACCGGTTTCATAAAAAGGCATCAGGCCATGTTGAACTTGAGCGATTCGCTCGGCACTGGTATCGATGAGCATTACACTATGGCCGCGTGCAGTGAGTGAAAGCCCTAACGGCAAACCGATGTGACCGCAGCCGCCTACTATGGCAACGCTGGTAGTTGATCCACTGCGTGCCAGGGTTGCTGCTGATGCCGGAGAGGTAGCTTTCATAGGGTCACTTTTCTCCTTTCAATGCGGGCGAGACGCCCGCGATCCAGGGCGAGCTGCCCGCGCGCCCAAGGACGGACGCCCGTGCTCCCAAGGACTGCTAGCGCAACAGCAATGCGCCAGCAGTCAAGACTGAAGCTACGATAGGAACTACGCGATAGAAATCCGGGTACCAGACCTCATTGACTTCGATGGTAGCGCCATCCGGGATTTCCGGCATATTCAAGCGTCCGGACAGCAATTGATCGAAGTCGTATTTTTGGTTTGATTTGGCATGCTCCAGCACCTTGATTTCCTGCCGGCTGGCACGCTCTGTTAGCCCACCGGCTACTGCTAACGCATCGCTGAGCCGGGGCGGAGCATCGAATTCAAATATGCCAGGCCGGGTCACTTGTCCCAGGACAGCAATACGTAGGGGACGAAATCTAGCGATGTTCAAGGTGACATCAGGCTTATGCAAAAAAGGCAGGAAGGCTTTGCCAAGGTAGGCCGTCGCGTCGGAGATAGTTTTGCCGGCCAGATTAGCTTCTTGAATCAGCGGTATGGTCAACTGGCCATCTGGTCGTATCGCTTGTGCCAGAACCGATAGCTCGGGGTGGCCTAGTATGGTGATATTGACGGCGTCGCCAGGGCGCAGGCGATACTCGGTTGCCAGAGCAGCGGGAGACAGCGCTGCGCACAGTAGCCCGCACGTCAATATGGCAGTAGCATTCCGGTTCATGGAAAATAGTCGTTTCATCGGGTTTGACCTCTCTAGCTGCTAGCGAAAATGCGACGCTGGCCAAGACGGTGAGTAGCGCGGTGAGTAGCGCTAGGAACGTATTCCTTCCGCAGCGATGAGGGAATATCTCGCCTCGGCCAGGGAAGCCAGCTGACTGATTGCTACCATGCCTAGCAGGGGCAAACGAACTGCTTGCAATTGCTGGACGGCCGAAGTGAGGATCTCCGGGGTAATACGCTGCAAGTTAGACAGCAGCAATATGCCGTCCACTTGCCGCGAAATATGGACTACCTCGGAAAACATGGCAAGCGGTGGCAGATCCAGCAGAACGAAATCGTATTCGCTTCGCCAAGTTTCCAGTACTGACCCGAGGCGGCGTTTGAGTTTAGCTAGCCGAGCGGGTACTGCCATGGTACCGGCTTTGACCAGATCTATTTCGCCTGCAGACCAGATGGCATCTCGTGGCGAGAGACGATCGAGCAGGATCTCGGCCAGGCCCTGGCCCGGTGTATTTTGCTCGAACAAGCGGTGCAGCCGAGGGCGATGGCAGTCGGCGTCTACTAGCAGGACGCGATAACCGGCTTCGGCCAGACATAAAGCCAGGTTGGATATCGTGACACTTTTGCCCTCACCAGCCAAAGCACTGGTAATAGCGACCACGCGTCCACCTGACCCTAGCAGATGATCTTCGAGAGCCACGCAGAGACTGCGCAGGGCCTCCACGTAGTGCTGGCTCGTTTGCCGTCTTACCACTAGCTCGCCGCGATGGCGCTCTTGCCAAGAAAGTGCGGGGACTCGGGAAAGTATGCGAGCTTCCGGTAAGCAAGTGATGAGATCCTGCGGCTGGATTCTGTTCTTTAACAAATCCTTCAATATGCCAGTGCCAAAGGCTGCAGCCAGTGCAGTCAGGAAGACCAGTGGTCCAGTCTGCCCTTTTAGCGGAGCGTCAGGATGCTCTGGCAAGCGCGCGGGCTGAATGATTTGCGCATCGGTGGGGGCGATTGATAGCGCGGCTCGCGCTTCCTCTCGCTTTTTCAGCAGTTCTTCATAAACTTGCCGGGCTATGGTCACTTCGCGCTGCAGACGTCCGAGTTCGATCTCCAGGCCCGGGAAGCGTGACATGTTGGCACGCAGAACATCACGATTATTGGTGGCAGCCTGCAAACTGGCCGTGATAGCTACTACGTCTGCTTCGGCGCTACTGAGTTGTGCCAGTAACACGCGCCGGACTTCATCTAGCGTATCAGCCGGCTGATATTTCCCGAGGCGGGAACGAATATCCGTCTCCAAGGCGCGTCGCAACATGGCAATGCGTTTGTTCAAGGCAATTATTTCCGGATGTTCCGGAGCTAGTCCCTGTGCCAGGATCGGAGATGACTCTGCGGCGACCAGTTGATCTTGCAGTGAACGGATGCGGGAATCCTGGCTGACGGCTGCCATTGCCAAGCCCTGCTGTGCGGTCATGCCGAGCTGCGCTCGCAGATTATTTACGCGTGCCTGGGAATGGCGAAGTTCCACATTGCGAGCTCGGACCTCGCGATCGAGATCGCTGAGCTCCCGAACCCGAGCTGGGATCTCTTCGGTGAGCGCTATGGCCCCGGAAGCACGCTGAAAAGCCAACAGTTTCTGTTCGGCAGCCATGACATGGCGCTGGGAAGCAGCAGTTTGTTCGTCTAGATAACGCAAGCCTTCACGCACGCCATCGCGGCGTAGTTTCTCTAGACGTCGCAGATAGGCCGAGCAGAGTGCTGCGACTACTTGCTTGGCCCGGGTCGGATCATCTGAACGATAAATCACCTCGATGACATCAGTATTTTTAATGCTAGTTATTTCTATTTTTTCGGAGAGCATTTCCGGGCGAAGCCAGCGTCCCTGGCGATCGCGTAAATTGAGCTGGGTGATTACTTCGCGGAGCAATGGCTCGGTTCGCAACAGCTCAATTTGAGTGTAGAGGGGATGGCTGGTATGCGTAAGTTCAGGAAGAGCATCATTGACGGCCTTTACACCGCCCAGGCGCTGATCCATTTTCATTACCAGTAGCTTGGCTCGCACCTCGTATTGCTTGGGCGCCAGCGCTAGATAAGCAGAGCCAGCACCCAGCACCAGCACAAAGGCTAGGCTCATGGCACGCCATTGGCGTTTGATAAGGGGTTTCAGGCCTTGTTCGTGGCTTCTCTCGTACATCAGCTGCGCTGCCTTTCGTAGCAGTATGGTGGTTTATTTATTCCGGTTAACCATAATGGCTCGCTGGCCTGGTATAACTT
>JACQUT010000354.1 GCA_016267585.1 Cyanobacteria bacterium NC_groundwater_1444_Ag_S-0.65um_54_12 | reverse complement strand
GCTTGGCCGTGTCGGTGGAAGCTCCCGCTCGAAAGCCAGGTCACAAGCTGCCCGGGAAAATGGCAAGAAGGGTGGCAAGCCACCCAAGCAGAAGATGAGATAGTTGGTGGATCTTGAGAATTGCTTCGATCTTGTTCGCGATTACACTATTGCTATTAGGGCCAATCCAGGGCATGGCGTCGGGTTCACCAAAGGATCCGCTGGTTCAGCGATCTGCCGACGTGGTAGCAGAGTTCAGAGCTGATCCAGATCGGTTCGATGACATTTTTTCGCCAAGCTTTCTCCAGGCCGTTCCACCTCACCGGATGAAGAAGACCTTCATAGATTTCTTCAACAAGCTAGGGCCAGTCACGTCGACCAAAATCGCCCGCCTGACAACAGACTACCAAGCTCAATATCTGCTGACGTTCCATAAGGGTTATGAAGTCTCATTAGATTTGGTCATAGACGAAAAGGCGCCCCACCTGATCACGGGGCTTTGGATTGGCACTCCCACCCCAATTGTTCCAGACTGGCAAGCGCTGATCACAGAATTTGCCAAGCTCACCGGTAAGGCGACGTTCACAGCCTGCAAATTAGGAGACAAAGGTCCAGAAGTCCTTGCCACCTATCAAGGCGATGAGGAACTAGCGATCGGATCGGCCTTAAAACTTTTCGTTCTGGGCGCCTTGATGGCGGATATTTCGGCAGGTAAGCGCCGCTGGACCGACATAATAGTTCTCAAAGACGATTGGAAATCCTTGCCCTCGGGTTTTTTGCAGGATTGGACTGCCGGATCGCCATTGACCCTGTATTCCCTGGCTGCCTTAATGATCTCCCAGAGCGATAATACAGCCACCGACCACTTGATCCATACAATTGGCCGAGAACATATTGAGCAAACCATGGTAAAGATGGGCCTTCGCAAGCCTGATCGGAATCTGCCCTTCTTGACTACTCGTGAGATGTTCTTGCTCAAAGGATGGGATCATGGCCGCAATATCGCGAGCTACTTGGCCAAGGACGAGGCAGAACGTAGGGCTTATCTGCAAGCTGTCGTAAGCCACCAGGATATCGAAAGCGCTGCCTGGATCGGCGCGAACGGGCAACCCACAGCTGTTGACCAGGTAGAATGGTTCGCATCAAGCCGGGACATGGTCAGGGCCATGAATTGGATCAGGTGCCAGGCCGACCAGAAGCTGGTACGTCCAGCTCTCGATCTACTGGCAATTAACCACGGCATAGCGTTCGATCGTGAGGTTTGGTCATACGTAGGTTATAAGGGCGGTTCAGAGCCCGGAGTGCGCAACATGACCTTTCTGCTGCATTCGAAAGCAAGAAATTGGTATGCAATGTCAGCCAGTTTGGTGAATACGGCTGCCGAAGTAGATGAAGATCGCCTGTCAGGACTATTGAAGCGGGCAAGCGAATTGCTGCTGGTGCCTTGACAACCTTCTTACCAATATTCTCTACAGCGGCCAGCGAGGAAGCACACCCACTGTCAGACTATCTTGTCTGCCAGCTAACAAACACTCATAGCCCAATCCGGCAATCATGGCAGCGTTGTCGGTACATAAGGCGAGCGGTGGCGCCGAAAATTTCCAACCACGCTGCGCGCATGCTGCACCGAGCGTAGCGCGCAAAGTGGAGTTGGCAGCCACCCCTCCGGCGATGGCTATGGTGGTAACACCATGTGCCAGAGCAGCGTTAATGGTTTTATTGACCAGTACATCTATCACGGCTTGCTGAAAAGCGGCTGCCAGATCCGCGACAGCGAGTGGAATACCTGCCAGCCGATGTCGCTCTACCAGGCGACGCACTGCAGCTTTGAGACCGGAGAGTGAAAAATCCCAGGTGCCTTCCAGCCAGGCCCTAGGCAAAGCAAAAGCTTGCGGATCGCCAGTTTGCGCCAGCCGATCGATTGCCGGACCACCCGGATAACCCAGATCCAGCAAACGAGCTACCTTGTCATAGGCCTCGCCAACCGCATCGTCACGCGTGTGGCCTAGCGTTACCATCGAAGTAGGACCTTTCACCAGTACCAATGCAGTATGCCCACCAGATACCAGCAAACATTGAAAAGGCAGTGGCAAATCTGCCTCATGCATGCGGTTGGCCCAGATATGAGCCGCCAAATGGTTGACTCCTATCAAGGGCAAGCCTAGAGACCAGGCAATACCCTTGGCCGCCATCAAGCCTACCAGCAGAGCCCCTGCCAGACCAGGACCTCGTGTGACAGCTACTGCACCTAAATCACACCAAGCTGCTTTGCTTTGTGCCATTGCTTCTGCCAAGAGCGGCGATAGGAGCTCGATATGTCGTCTTGCTGCAACTTCCGGAATGACCCCGCCATAACGAGCATGGAGCTCGGCCTGGCTCGCAATGACATTAGCCCGGATCTCTAACCCATTGGCCACCAGCGCAATAGCGGTTTCATCACAGCTTGATTCGATGCCAAGAACTTGCAATGACTTATGTTGTTTCACCTTCTAGCGCAACGTCGAGGGACTTTTCCTGGTAACTGTCAATTCTGGCTATTACGGCAACCATTTGCGATCGCCAATGCTCCGTATCACCAGAACGCACCATGGAAAACATAGCAGGAGAGGTTAGCTGATGTACGAGCCGTTGGCGTTCCAGTTCATCGGGAACTTCGGCGAATATTCGTGCACAGGTTTTTTCCAGGCCCTCTGAGTACTCGATCCATTCGGGGCCATAATCTTCTTCCAGTTCGAGTACTACTTGTCGTGCCAGGTGAGAAATACTCGACCCTACCGCAATTACTAGCTGGCCCCGCCGCAAAACTGTTGGTAGAAAAAAGTTACCGCGAAAGTCACAACCATTACCATAAGTCAATTTACCCAGCTGATCCGCAACACGACAAATGGCTGAATTAGCAACCAGATCGTCT
>JACQUT010000368.1 GCA_016267585.1 Cyanobacteria bacterium NC_groundwater_1444_Ag_S-0.65um_54_12 | reverse complement strand
GCGTTGAGGGTCGTCTGGGCATTGATCGCCAGGATGGCTCCCTGGTACCGTTCCTGGCACTGGCATAACTCGACGGTTGGCAGTTCGGCCGGTGCCCATGGCACTACCTCTCCCGATGACATAGTTGGAGCTAAAGCCAAGGTCGCGGGAACCCAGCGCCCTTCGACACAGATGCAGATCTCGCGAGTGATTCCCATGCGGCGCCGGAGCCAGCGCAGTCCAGGATAAAGCAGTACCGTCAGTGCGATCGCCAGTAGCGGTGACACGAGCAGCGGCAAGAGGAACCTGGCACCCAGATATGAAAGCTGGACGTCGCCATTCAGCATGAGGCCCGCTCCTACCAGCGATCCGATAAGCGCGTGGGTCGTGGAAACCGGGAGTGACAGATAGGTTGCCAGCAGCACGGTGCTGGCGGTGCCGAGCGCCACCGCTGCGATGAACGCCGGAGTTCCAGCCAGGGCATCCGGTACGATACCGGCACCGGAGAACAACATCAGCAGTCGATTCGCCAGGGCCAAGGCAGCCAGCGAGCCAGCGAAGGTTGTCAGCGTTCCCCATGCCAGGGCGCCACGGTAGCTCGTCTGTCCACTCCCGAAAAGCGTGGCAATGCCTTTGAAATTATCATTGGCACCGTTGGCATAGGCGACGAACAGAATGGCTACTATGATCAGAGCGGTTAACATCGTTCCTGGCGAGCAGTTACGTTCCTTTTATCGCTAGCGAAGTCTAAGCGGTTTAGCGGCGTGCGTTGGACGCCCGATTATATTATAGCAATGAAGCGATCGAGAGCCAGGCCCAGTTGAAAAGTGGCACGGCGCCCGGAAAAATACCCAGGGTAAAGGTGCCGATGCCAGCCCAGATCAGGAAGAGTGCCGCATAGATCGCACCTATTCCCGCACCCCAGCGTAGCCCTCCGGGTGGTGGCAGGCTCTTGCCCGCTATTTTCTCTTCGCTCGGTGCTACCGGGCCAGTGGTGACGGGTTCTTTCATCATCATCACGACCACCACGCGCAGGTAGTACCAGATGGCGAGGATGCTGTTGAGTATCCCGAGCAGGGCCAAGGTAAGCTGCCCGGATTGGATGGCGGCAGAAAAGAGCAGATACTTGCCAAAGAACCCGACCGTTGGTGGGAAGCCTATTAACGACAGCAAGCAGATGGTCATGGCGCTTGCTATCCAGGGATGCCGGCGTGCCATGCCGGCCCAGTCCTCCAGGCGCAGCAACTGCTCGTTTCTTTGCGCCAGGTAGGTCACGCAGGCGAAAGCGCCGATGCTGGTGATGGCATAGGCGACCAAGTAAACCAGTGCCGCGGTCGCGCCGTCCGGTTGTTGCGTAGTCACTCCGGTAAGACCGACCAGCAGGTATCCGGTATGGGCAATGCTGGAATAGGCCAGCATGCGCTTTACGCTTTGCTGGACCAGTGCCAAGGTGTTGCCCACGAACATCGAGAGTACCGACAGCCACCAGATGACGTTGACCGCGAAGAACTCGCCAGTAATTAGCTCGCCCAGAGCAAGACGCAATAGCATGGCGAAAGCGGCAACTTTGACGGCGGCCGCCATGAAACCGGTAATCGGGGAGGCTGCTCCTTCGTAGACATCCGGCGCCCACATGTGAAAAGGAAATGCGGCAATTTTGAAGGCCAGGCCAGCTAGCAAGAGAGACAAAGCTAACAAATATAGGGGGTAAGATCCCGGCGGTAGCGAGCTGATGACCGTCGCAATGCGGTCAAGCTGCGTGCTGCCGCTAAAGCCATAGCATAACGCGATGCCGTAGAGCAAAAAGGCAGAGGAAAATGCTCCCAGCAAGATGTACTTGAGCGTGGCTTCATTGGCCTTGAGATCATGGCGGCGCAGGCCCACTAGCGCATAAATGGCCAAGCTCATGATTTCTAGACCCAGGAACAGGACCAGCAAGTCTTTGCTGGAGCCGAGCAAAAGCATTCCGCTTATCGCAAAGAGTAAGAGGGAATGGAGTTCCGGATGGTCCATGCGCTCTTGGTGCGCGTAAGGCAGTGCCACCAGTACGGTGACTAGCCCGCAAAGTAGCACCAGTATCGCGAAGAAAGTAGAAAAGTTGTCGATGACGATCGCCCCGCCAAAGAAGTTCAGGCGAAACGCTCCGCTCTGCCCGAACCATTGGCGAAGAGCAAACAACAGGGCTGTCAGCAATACGCCGAAGGTGAAAGTATAGCGTCCGATCGCCGCTGCAGTTTGCTTGCGCGGTCCCATGAGCAGTAAAGAAAGTAGCCCGCCCCCGGTTACCACCAGGAAAGGCATTAGCGGTAAGTAATCCATACGTAACTCCCCTGGTGCGCTTCGTCCCATAGCCGGCGGCTGGGCTGGCCGTTATTGACGGCAATGAAGGAATCTGGCATGGCGGTGCGGCGCGCTTCCACTATCAGTAGCAACTGGCGGACCGCTGGCTCGATGCGTTCCAGGAATGGCGCGGGCCACACTCCCATGATGACCGTCAAGCTCACCAGCGGCAATACAACTATTGCTTCGCGCCAGCTCAGATCGGCAAAAGCTGGTCGCTTGGCGCTTTGCCCCGGAGCTTCCTCGTGCAATTTTACCGGACCGAACATGGTTCGTTGCAGCAAAAAGAGCAAATAGGCGGCACCCAAGACGACCCCGACTGCCCCGAAGCCGGCTGCCCAGGGCGATCGCCCCCAAGCTCCCAGCAAGATCATGAATTCGCCGATGAAACCGTTCAAACCAGGCAGGCCCAGGGAAGCCAGGCTGACAATGACGAAACAAGTCGCCAGATAGGGTGCCACGGTCGCCAAGCCGCTAAACTGCTTGATATCTGTGCTTTGCGCCCGTTCCCACAACATGCCGACCAGTAAAAACAAGGCTCCAGTTGCTACCGCATGGCTCAACATCTGATAAACGGCTCCGGTGACCCCCACCAGATTGAAAGCCAGGATCCCCAAGGTGATCCATCCCAAGTGGCTAAAGCTGGAATAGGCGATCAAACGTTTGATATCACCTTGTCCGAGAGCCAGGAGCGCGCCGTAAAGGATTCCGATGGTGGCCAGCGCCATGAATAAGCCGCCAAAACCAAAGGCTGCATTGGGAAACATGGGAATGGCAAAGCGCAGCAGACCGTAAACCCCTAGCTTGGCCATCACGGCCGACATCAGCAGGACTGCTGCAGTGGGCGCCGCGGTATAGGCACCTGGCAGCCAAGGGTGTAAAGGGAAGAGCGGGATCTTGACGGCAAAAGCCGCCATGAAGGCGAAAAAGAGCCAGATCTCCTCTTTCCTGCTGAAGCTGAGGCCCAGTGCTTGCTCGTAACCGAAGCTCCAGGCGCCGGTGGTGTCATGTATCCGGACGCCGATGTACAGAATGGCCAGCAGCATGGTGAGCGATCCCACCAAGGTCATGAGCGCAAATTTGACGGTGGCCGGTACCCGCTGTTCTCCGCCCCAGATACCTACCAGGAAGAACGCCGGCAATAGCATCAGCTCCCAGAAGACATAAAACACCAGTAGATCCAGTGTCAGCAAAGCACCGATCATGCTGCCCGCGAAGGCCAGGATCCAGAAGAAAAAAGCTCGGCCAAATTCGCGCCTGGCGTGGTTAGTCCCCGGAGTGCCAGCTGGTGCGACGACGGTAGCGAGAATGGCTAGCGGGGTCAGCGCAGCCGTAGTCATTACCAGGAAACCGGAAATTCCGTCGCTTGCCAGGTGAAAGGTGATCCCCAGGGGCAGAATCCAGCTCCACCGTTCTGTGAATTGCCAGGACGGTGTCGGTTGCAAGTTGCCTGCCAGGGCGATCGCCAGACCGAACTCGCCTAGCGCGGCCAGCAGAGCCCAGGTGCGAGCCCAGGATTTCGGCAAGACGAAGAGCAAGGCCCCGGCTACCAGGGGCCAAAAAATCAGCCATGCCAGTAGGTGTTCGCTCATTGGCTCGTCCTTCCCAACAGGGCAGCGCAGATTACCAGTACCAGCAGGCCTAGCAGCATGGCATAGCCATAAATGCGCACCATGCCAGTTTGCAGCAGTCTCAAACCTTGCCCTAGCTGCCAGTAACCGCGGGAAAGCGTTTCATAACTGCTATTTATCAGCCGTTCCCCCTGCAGGAAGGCTGTCTGCGCCAGCCAGAGGGCTGGCTTGGTTATCAGCCGCTCGTAGAGCCAGTCCAGGTACCAGTGCTGCGCCAGGATCCGCCAAAGGCTTTTCATGCCAGGCCAAGGTGCGTCCAGCGGGGCATCAGCGCCGGCATAGCGCCACCAGGCCAGCCCCAGACCCGCCAGTACGATGGCGATCGAAAGCGCAGTCACTAGTAAGGCGTTACCAGAATGGTGATGCGAGACGACGCTTGCCGAGGCAAAGACCGGTGCCAGGAAATGATCGAAGAGCGCTGTCCCGCCCAGCTCGGTTGGCCAGTTCAGCACACCGGTCAGCACGGCACCTCCGGTCAAGATGACGAGCGGGATGCCCATTACCAGTGGTGGCTCGTGGGCCTTTTGTTGCAGCTCGAGATCGCGTGGTTTGCCAGCAAAGATCAACAATACCAGGCGCCAGGAATAAAAAGCGGTCACGCCGGCCACCAGCCAGCCCAACAGCCAAAAGAGCCATAACTGCTCATTCCAGGCGGCTGCCAGTATGGCATCCTTGCTCACGAAGCCAGAAAGTGGCACTAGCCCGGCATTTGCCAGGGCAGCTACGGCGAAAGCGCTGCCGGTTTTGCGGAGCTTTGGCCAGAGACCACCCATGCGCGCCAAGCTCTCTTCACCATGTAAGGCATGAATTACCGCGCCAGCTGCCAGGAAGAAGAGTCCCTTGAAGAAGGCATGCGTGACCAGATGAAAAACCCCGGCAGCGTAACTGGCGGTTGCCAGGCCCATGAACATGTAGCCCAGTTGCGAGATGGTAGACCAGGCAATCACCCGCTTGATATTTTGCTGGGCGCAAGCCACGGTGGCGGCCAATAGCGCTGTGCCGCCGCCCACCAGTCCCACCACCCAGAGTGCCGAGTCGGCTGCCGCAAATATGGGGTGCAGGCGTGCCACCAGATAGACTCCCGCCGTCACCATGGTGGCAGCATGGATCAGTGCTGATACGGGAGTGGGGCCGGCCATGGCATCTGGCAGCCAGATATGCAAAGGAAATTGTGCCGATTTCCCGATCGCCCCCACCAGGAGTAAGAGCGCAATAGCTACCGCCGTTCCCTCACTTAGCGCGGTAATGCTGTCGCCCAGTTTGCTGACATCGAACGACGTGAGGTCAAATGGCTTTAAACTCCAGTAGAGCAGGAAGAGCCCCAAAAGCAAGCCCAGATCACCAATGCGATTCACGACGAACGCCTTGGTGCCAGCGGCCGCTTTGGCAGCATCGCTGAACCAAAACCCGATGAGCAGATACGAGCAGAGCCCGACACCCTCCCAGCCCACGAACATGAATACCAGGTCGCGTGCCATTACCAGTATTAGCATCATGGCGCAGAAAAGATTCAGATAGCTGAAGTAACGGGCATAGCCCGGATCGTTCGCCATGTAGCCAACCGAATAGACGTGTATGAGAGTTCCGATACTGGTGATGACCAGCACCATGGTCAGGCTCAGCGGATCTAGCAAAAAAGCCCAGTCAACCTGCCAGGAACCTGCGCCAAACCAGCGGCCAAGCGTAAAAGTAATGATGCGTTCGGTCGCTGGCAGCTTGAACATTTGCAGTGCGATGACCCAGGCGATAAGGGCCGCTGCGAGCGGTGCCAGCACACCGATCCAGCTTACTGATTGGTCTGGGATGCGTCTGGCACGGCATGAGCGTTCTGGTGGTCCGTATGCGGCGTTATACCTGGCATTCCACAGGGCGATCGCCCCGTTGCAAGCCGCTCCGAGCAATGGCAGCGCGGGAATCAGCAGGAGAGTGGCATTGTTGGGCATCTGCTCTCCTCTATTCTTTCAAGAGCCGGAACGCGTCACTATCTAGCGTTTCTTTATTCCGGAACAACAAGATTACCGCCGCCAAGGCGATGGCTGCCTCGGCCGCAGCGACCGCCACCAGCAGCAACACCATCACCTGTCCACCAAGCTCGAGCCAGTGGCGCGAAAAAGCTACTAACGATAGGTTGATGGCATTTAGCATCAACTCCAGGCTCATCAGAATGGCAAATAGGTTACGGCGAGCGATGAAACCGGCTGCCCCGATGCAGAACAGTGCCGCCGAGACCAATAGATAGCCATGTAGACCTATCATCTGTCCAGCCTCCGCTTGGCCAG